>JAVBYA010000498.1 GCA_030824295.1 Bacteroidota bacterium | reverse complement strand
GGATTCCAGCATCATCCGCATATCGGTGGAGCAGCATCAGTACGATGCGCGGGTGACGGCGGACGGTCAACAGGAAACGACACTCACACCGCCGCTCACGATCGAAGTGCGGAAAGCGAACCACGGAGTGAAACTGATCAAACGGAAGGACCGGAGCTATTACGATGTGCTCCGTGAGAAATTATTCTGGGGAAGCGACATCAGAACGAACAAGGGGAGACCATGAGAGATCGGATCACAGCGGTCATGACAGGATTGATGCTCCTGCTGCTGAGCGGATGCGCAGCGGAGACGTACACCATCGTGACCGACCAGACCGGCGCAACGGTCATTCAAGGGACATTCACCCGGTCGGTGCTGGAGGAAGGGGAGACGTTCCCGTGGTTTCGCACAAACTATACGGAATACAGGATGGACAGCGTGACGGTGGAACAGATGCGTCCGCTGGCGAAAGAACTGCGGGTGCTGATCGTTGCCGGTACGTGGTGCGGGGATTCGAAGAGGGAAGTTCCGAAACAGCTCAAGATCCTTGATGCATTGGGAGTGCCGGAGGACCGCATCACGATGGTGGGGGTGGACCGCACGAAGCGGAGCACGGACAGCACAACACAGCTCAACAGGATCCAGATGGTGCCGACGACCATCTTCTTCCGCGGCACACAAGAGATCGGCCGTATCGTGGAATACCCTCACGAATCTCAGGAAAAAGACCTGCTGAAACTCCTCTCGTATTGACCGTTACCGCTACGGAATGGTATCGGTCGCCCCTTCCAGGATCCATTGTTTGAACCCGCGGATCTGATTCGCCGTGAGCGGCTTTTGCGGCGGCATCGGAACAGCGTTGAGCCGACCTTCCAGACTCCAGATCAACCGGCTGTTGATCGTATCCCCTTTGACCACCACATCATAGAAACGCTGACGGAATCCGAGATAGTCGGAAAGGTCCAAGTTGCCGGCTTTCGTCTTCACATCGTGACAGCCGGAGGTGGCACAGCCGATATTCAGCAGCGGCTGGATCGTCCGGTTGTAACTGACCCCCGATTCCGGGAAGACGATGGAATTGATATCACTGATGGAATTCGTCGTGGTATCCTCACACCCTGCGGCAAGGAGCAGGAACAGAGGAAACGCTGCGAGTGTGCAGATCCTCATTCTTCCGTTTCCTTGATCCTGCCTTCGATCACCGATTGGACCATCTTCTGTTTCCGCACTCCCTGGATGAGCACTTCACGGTCCGTGATGGTGAACTGCTGCACCTTCTCCGGCGCGAGGTCCAGACCGAAATATTTCTTCGCCTGGGCGGCGACGTAATTGTTGGTGGCGATCGTGTAGACCGCATCATCCTTCACCAGCTGATTGTTCACTTTCAGATTGTGCAGCAACCGGGAACCGTTCACCGTGCGGTAGACGATCTTCATCCCGGACACCTGGCAGAAATCATCATTGATGGTCAGCTGATGCTGCACCATGGAACGGAGCGTTGCGCCGGTCACCGTGAAGGTGACGAGCGTGTTGCCGAATGGACTGATCTCCCAGAGGTCGCGCACGGCGATCGGTCCGGCGAGCAGCTCTTTGCGGATGCCGCCGCTGTTCTGCACACCGATGTCCGCTTTGGCATGGATGCGGAGCTGGTCCGCGATCCAGTTGCCGATATTGCTCTCACCGCGGCTGTCGCGTTTCCAGTCGCTCTTCAATTCACCGATCACTTCGGAGAGTTCCGCCGCTGCGAGTGATTCCAGCTGCGCGACCTTTGCTGCGACCGCTGAATCCGGAGCGATATCCGCCGTACGGCATTCGATCAGTTCGCCGTTGGAGGAGAGGATGGTATCCTTCGCAACATCCACGGTCAGTGCGAGCTTCCCGAGCCATCGGCCGCGTGAACCGGCCTGCGCGATGATGATGCCGTTCACTTTCTTCGGACGGAAGAGGGGAGTATGGCTGTGGCCGCCGATGATCAGATCCAGGTCCGGGCACTGCAGGGCCAGGAGCGAATCCTCTTCCACACCCATGTGAGAGAGGGCGACGATCATATCGACCTTCTGGTTCTTCAATTCGGGGATGAGTCCATTCACGGTCGCTGCCGGATCTTTGATCTCCAGTTCCTTCACATTGTCCGGCAGGGAAAGGGTCATCAGTTCCGGGGACATGATGCCGATAACGGCGATGGCGATCCCGTTGATGGTCTTGATCACATACGGCGCACCGTACGTCTTGTTCGTTCTCTTGTCCACGATATTGGCGCTGAGGATGGGGAACGGTGCGGCACTGAAATAGGAAGAAAGGGTCTCGCGGCCGTAGTCGAACTCATGGTTCCCCAGCTGCATGGCATGCGGTCTCAGCATCGCCATCAGTTCCATCTGCGAACGTCCTTTCGTGATGGCAGAGATGGGGCTTCCCTGGAAGTCGTCCCCGCAGTTCAGCACCAGGGTGTTCGGGGAAGCGCTATGCTTCTTCAGGTACGAGGCGAGGGTCGCGCTGCCGCCCACCATGAAGGTGGTGTCGGTGTTGGTTGCGCGGTTCCGGGATTTCACCTGGTAGGGAAGATTCTGGGAATGGAGATCATTCCAGTGGACAACGGTGAGTTCCTGCTGCTGAGCGCAGAGGAGTGTGGTCAATAGAACGAACAGCGAAATGGCTTTCATGGTCTCCTTCAATTGGTTGGGATAAATATAATGAATGTTACGCGAAAAAATATTATTATCCCATCATGAAAACGATAATTTTCCTTCTGCTGCTCGCTGCCGGAACGCTTCCGGCACAGGATTTCGGCTACGAATATGCGATGATGACCGATTACCGGTCACTCGGCGTCAGCTACAACGCGCAGCAGTTCAGTCCATCAGCAGGGAACCCGCTGCCGGATTCCTCGCGGATACGGTTCAGCACTCCGATGCCGATGGCGGAGTTCCGGCAGAGCGAAGGGCGGCTGGCGATCGGTTACCAGACGTACAGTGATATCAATGGCCGGTCCCGGGAAGCGTTCTCCGTCTATGCCTCCACCATGTCCGACATGCCGCTGTTCCCGTCCGCCCGGAACAAGGGGAACTGGTTCCTGCCGTTCGTCATCTCCGCCAATTACGTCCGTGCGCAGACCTCCGATGCGCGGCTGGAGGATTTCGATGTGGGGAGTCTCGGCATCGGCGGGGGAGTGAAGTTCAAACGGTTCACGAGGGACCTCGGCATCGAGGTCTCGGCTGTTGCAACACTCGGGTATGCGTCCGAAGGATTCAGCACGGATTACGGAACGGAGTATTCGGTGAGCGGTGAAGCGACGGTGATCCTGCCGTA
>JAVBYA010000196.1 GCA_030824295.1 Bacteroidota bacterium | reverse complement strand
AATAGTCCTGGATATCATTATTGCTCACCGTGTTCCCGCTGTTATCTACCGATACCGACGTCCCGGCTGAATACACACCGTTCAGCGGAAGGTCCGAGCCGGACAACGTAATGATATTCTCGCTCACCGTGTTATTATCATTCCCCGTCGTCGATCCCGTCCCAAAGATCACTACACCTGTCGTTGTCCCCGTCCCCGATCCTTTGATCGTGCAGTTCTGAACCGTATTATTACTCGCATCACCAATGAACCGGATCGTACTCGTCCCCGCCGTCGCCGATGTCGAGGTGTTCTCGATCGTCAGGCCGTCCCCGCCGCTGTTCAACCCGTCGATCACTACATTGTCCGCTCCGTTCAGATTGATCAGTGCTCCTCCCGCCACACTCCCGCTCAACGTCCGCATCGCGCCGCCGGAGGGACTGATCGTGAGCGAGGTCCAGGGACTGATGGAAGATTGGTTGAGGGATGCGGAGGCAACTTCAGTAGTGGAAGCAGTGATGGAGATGGTGATATTGTTGCCGGACTGGTTGCCGTTGGCATTCAATGCATCGAATGCAGCTTTGAGGGTCGTATACGTACTATTCGCACCGGTCGAGCCGGAGACGGTCACTTGTGCGGAAACCGATCCGGCAATGATAAGAAGCATCATTGCTACCCGATGTACGATTGACCTATGAAGACGACGGATGCTCACAGTGTGAATTATAATAAGAACGAGGAAATGACAGGTACAGACATAGATCTCCCTTTCGGCTCAACAGGAGCAGCCGAACCTTTCCATTATTCCCATTGAGGGAATAATCCGTGCATACCGCCAGCGCACGCCTCATAGGCATGCAAGGAACGGTTAAAAGCCGATCGGTGACGCTTTATCCTTTGACAGTACATAGATCGCAAGACCCAGGATGCCCCCTGCTATAAGGATCGGCATGAGCGGTCCGGAAGAGACCGATGAGGTGACCGGCGGAGGCGTGGGACGTTCCTTCACCGGCGGCCGGACATTCTCCGGAAGCGCAGTGATCCCCTTCACCTTGAATGAGAAGACATAATCCTGCACCACATCGCCGATCCTGACCGGCAGCATCAGCTTTACCACGCTGCCGTTGTACTTCATTATGAGTTTCTTGCGTGCGGCGGAGCCCATATCATCGGTCGGGAAGAGATCCTTTTCCTTCCAGCCATCCTTCTCCCACATGACATTGTCCCGCGGGATGACCATCTCCCGGACATACCCGAGCGACGGGATCATCACCGGAAGCGGATGGGACATCTCCGTCTGGTAGATCGTGCTGGTGTTCTTCACCGGGAATGCTCTATTATTCAGACTCATCGCGACATTCTCCCACACGATGGAAATGGGGAGATCGGAGACGTTCTGCAATTGGAACTTGACCGCTGATTCGTCGAACTTGAACTGCACGGTGATATAATCATCCTTGAACAGCAGCTGATCGTTCGCCGACGGTTCGGTCATCGTATACTGATAGATGTATCGTCCTCCGCTCTTCCCTCCGCCGGACAATGCACCGGAACAACCATAGACGAAGATGAGCGAAACGAGCAGAACGTACGTTGTGATGGTCTTCAATCGATTATTTAACATACAGCATCTTTCGTGAACCGACATGTGATTTTGAGATCAACCGGTAGAAGTAGACACCGGTGGCAACAACGCTGCCGTTCTGATCCGTGCCGTCCCACCGCACGGTATAGCGTCCGGGCTGCTGGTCCTCCGCCACAAGCGTCTTCACCCGCTGGCCGAGAACGTTGAACACCTGGATGACGGTCTTGGTGAATTCCGTACCGTCCGGGATATCGTATTCGATGGTCGTCGCCCCGTTGAAGGGGTTCGGATAGTTCTGCGACAGCCGGAACGTGGCCGGATACGCATTGGCCGGAGCGGTGATCTTCTCCGTGGCGATGGGCGACGACTGGTTGCTGCGGAGCGCGATGGTCACCTCGGTCGTATCGATCATGTCCAGGGACGTGATGAGCGGCAGACGGAAGATGGAACCGCTGTCCTCTTTGATCTCCGCGTTCGACAAGTTGTATGCCAGCACCCGAACTTCATGTGCCTTTGTGGAGACGAAGACGCTCATCATATCCGCTCGTTTGAACAGCATGTTGATGTTGTTCAGCGCCAGCGTCGAATCCTTCAGTTTCAGACGGAGTTCGATACCGCGGACCGGTTCATCGTTGGTCAGGTTCACGCGAAGACCGAAGTTGGTCGCTTCGAGGACGGTCTTGGCGGAAGCCGACCGCTTCTTCGGAACACGCGGCATACCGTTGATATATGCTGCGAACTGATCATCCTCCAGGAACACCGCCGGCTGCACTGTTGCCGCAAAGATCGAGCGTTCCAGGATGGTCTCCCGCATCGTGACGATATCCAATGTATCGATCAGCCCGTCGCGATTGAAGTCCGCTTTCAGCGAATCGGAAGCGGTGACGGTCGATCTCCTGTTGAGGATATCCACCAGCGATGTGATGTCCGCGATGTTGATCTCGATATCCTTGTTGATATCGCCGTACAGGAAGTACGCGTTCGCCGTGAAGAGCGTCGGCGCAACATCCCTCACATCGGCGCGGACCGTGTAGGCTCCTTCCCTCGTGCCGAGCGTCAGGTACGTGGAGGCTGTACCGGTAGAATCGGTCAGGACGAGGGTATCGCGCACGGACTGGAGCGACGCATTCAACGGCGCATTTGTGATGGTGAACCGGACCGTGTCGTTCGGGACCGGATTGCCGCCGCGGTCGCGGACAGTCACGACGAAGGCCGTATCCAGCGTGGTCTCTGTCGGATTGATCTGAGCCTGCCCGATGAGCGTCAGCATCTGGAATGCGGCGCCGTTCTTTGCTGAAGCCGTAAAGGTCGTCTCGATCAGAGCGGCGGACATATCGGTCTTCACATTCCTACGTCCGACACGCACCTCACCTGTCATGACCGGCACAACTGCTGATGCTTTCACTCTGTAGCCGCCTACTTTGCTTCCCAGCGTCAGAGTTGACGAGACGAATCCGAGCGAGTCGGTGGTACCGCTGGCCGTGCTCAGCACAGCACTGGTGTCCCCTGCCGGGCGTCCGGTCATTGCAAAGTTGACGATGGTATTCGGTACACCGTTGCCGCCCACGTCCACGATACGAAGAGTGAACGGAACAAGATCGGTCAGGATCGGTTTTGTTTGTCCGTTACCGGCCGCGTCAGCCATTGCCGCTGCTGCCCCGGGCGCCGCATTCGCTTCGAACGGCAGCACAGGGATCCCGTTGACCGTTGCCGAAACGCGGTAC
>JAVBYA010000020.1 GCA_030824295.1 Bacteroidota bacterium | reverse complement strand
AAGAAGAACGTGCCGCCGATGTGACACCGGCTCAGGTGGATCTTCCGTGTCGTATCGGTCATATCGACCACGTAGTGTTTGGAGCGCGGTCCGATCAGTTTCATACCGCCGTGCAGAAGATCGATGCGCGGGTGATGCGCGAGGTAGGAGAGCCGCCGGTCGATATGGTCCTTCCGCAGCTCGTCGTCCGAGTCCACGAAGCAGAGGAACGCACCGCTCGAACGGCGCATCCCTTCGTTCCGTGCCCGAGACAGTCCGGCATTGGGCTGATAGTGATACCGTATCCTGTCGTCCTCCTTCATGAACCTTCGGACGACCCGTTCTGTTGTATCGGAACTCCCGTCATCGATGATGATCAGCTCCCATTCCGTATGGTCCTGCTGCTGAACGGAACGGATCGCATTCGGCAGCAGTCCCGCCCGGTTGTACGTGCAGAGGATGATGGAAACAAGGGATGGTGATCGGGATGCCATACATGTAAGGTACGAATTATTCCTGCTGTTGCAACAATGCGCCGTATTCCTGTGTCCGGAGACTTTCATGTTCAGAACACTCTGTATGATCCCGCTGTTCCTGCTCCTGCCGCTTTCTGCGCAGCAGAGGACGGTCACCGGCACGGTGAAGGACCGTGAGTCTGGTCAGCCGCTTCCGTCGGCTACCGTACGGATCGCCGGTTCCATGCAGGGGACCATCACCAATACCGAAGGGGAGTTCCGTCTGCCGGTTCAGGGAGGGAATGTCATCCTTACCGCCAGCTATATCGGCTTCGAGTCGGATTCCATCCGCGTTGAATCCTCCGGTACCGCTCCGGTCGAATTCCGGCTGACGGCGAATGCCGTGCAGCTGGCGGCTGTTACGGTGACGGATGAGGATCCCGCGTACGAGATCATCCGGCGCGCCATCGAGTCGAAGAAACGATGGATGGCGAAACTCCTGACCTTCGAAGGGAAGGCGTTCAACAGGATGGAGATCAGTACGGACAGCTCCATCGCCGCCATCACCGAAGGATATTCCACTCTGTACTGGAAGAACGGCGATTCACTGCGCGAGGTCGTTACGCAGCAGAAACAGACCGGCAATCTGCCGGCCGCAATGATCTCTGCCAGGACCGGCGATGTGGTGAACTTCAATGATGACCGTATCCGGCTTGGCGGCTTCCAATTCACCGGTCCGACCGCACCCGATGCGTTCGACGTGTATGACTACCGCCTCCGCTCCACGCGGAAGATGGATGGATACGACATCCATACGATCGAACTCATCCCGCGCTCCGCCGTTCGTCCGCTCTTCCGCGGCACCATCAGTATCGCCGAACGTTCCTACGCGGTGATGGAAGTGGATGTCCATCCGAATGAAGCGGTCCGTCAGCTGTTCGTGAATATACGGAACTCACGCTACACGCAGTCTTTCCGTCTGTATGACAATACTTTCTGGCTGCCGGTATCGTTCCGGTTCGAAGCGGAGTTCCTCATCTCCGTGGCAGGTCTTTCGTTCCCCGCATTCGGCATCGAACGGGATGTCGTGGTGTACGATTACCGGATCAATCCCGTCTTCCACGATTCCATTGCAGCGCTCACCAAACTCACGCTCGATTCGTCAGCCGTGACCTATGATTCACTCTTCTGGGCAGCGAATGAAGTGCTTCCGCTCGATTCTGCGCAGCGGACGGCATACAACACGCTCGACAGTACACAGACGCTCGAGAAACGCTTCGCTCCGAAAGGGGCCGGCGGTGCGTTGCTCGGAATGTCCGATGGTCCGCTGAGTTTCGTCGAAGTGTGGTTCAACCGTGTGGAAGGTCTTCACCTTGGTGTCAGTAAAACATTCAGGCAGGTCATGGATGATCTGGATCTCCGCGGCGGGATCGGATACGGGCTTTCGGACAAGGATTTAAAATGGAACATCGGCAGCACGTTCCACTTCGGTCCGGAACGGGTATCATCCGGAACACAAGTGCCGGCGTCTCCTAAGAAAAGAGTGTTCGAACTTTCGGTGGACCTGTACGATACGCAGGTCTACTTCCCGGAGCCGCTGCTTCCCGGACTCTTCCTGAATTCGTTCTCTGCTCTGCTGATCAAGGAGGATGTGGAGGATTACTATCGCACGGCAGGTATGTCTGCTGCGGTATCGTACATTCCTTCTTCCGTTACACGGATGTCGGTCAGTGTGCTCAGCGAACAGCAGCTCTCCGTCTATCAGCATACCAACTATTCCATCCTGCGCAAAGGAACGGCGTACGCACTGCAGCCCGGCATCGTTGAAGGACGGATGAATGCTGTTGTGTTGGAAGTGAAACACGGCTCTGCAGGACTTTTGGAATTCTCGAAACAAGGGTACCGTCTCTCTGCCGCTGCAGACCATGCAACATCGCTGTTCGGCGGCGGGTTCGATCTCTCCCGTCTTCAAGTGAAGCTGCGCGGTAAATTGGCAACGATGTTCACGGAAGAGATGCTGCTGCCGCCGTCGTTCGGAGTGCAGCTGGCAGGAGGGATCTCGGCCGGACGCGTACCGCCGCAGCGGTACTTCGAGCTCTATGCGCGGTTCGAGACGTTCGCTGGATATGGTACGTTGAAAGGATTGCCGAGAAGGGAATTCTACGGGGACCGTTATGTTGCGGTCACCATCGATCACAATTTCCGGAAGGTGCTGTTCGCTCCGCTCGGGATCACGGCATTGATGGAGTCGAATCTGGAATTGATCGTGGAAGCAAATGCGGCGCGGAGCTGGCTCAGTTCCCGCGCGCTGCGGACCCCGCTCTTCCCGGCGAAGGATTCCAATGGATGGTATTACGAGGCAAGTATCGGTGTCACGAATATCGCGGATCTGTTCCGGTTCGATGTGACGCGGCGCTTCTCATCGCCGGGCGGATGGGCCTTTACACTGACCGCATCGGAATTCCTCAGCGGCATGATCGCGCAATGACCGTTCGATGATCAGGCGGTGATCCGTCGTGAGATCTCGGCGACAGCACCCGTTGCAGACTGTTCCTGTCCGGCCGGCACAGGAACAGTGATCTCCTTTTCTCTTCGTCCCCGCAGCGTCGGCACGCTGTAGCGCAGCAGCAGTTCCTTCTTCTTTCCGCTCCCTGTCAGTTGGATGCTCACCAGCTTCGTCCGTGACGATGTCCAATCGATCAACACACCATTGATGAATGCCCCCTCAGCAGCAATGAATGCTTCGAATGGCGGCAGGCCGCTCCGCCGCAGCACACCGCGGGCATACATGTTCATCACACCGAATCCGCTCACTCCGAGGATCGTCCCGAGCAGCATGCCGTCGTTGACGGTGATGCCGCCGAATCC
>JAVBYA010000092.1 GCA_030824295.1 Bacteroidota bacterium | reverse complement strand
CGCGGATGGTCTCGAACCATCGACCCTCTGCTTAAAAGGCAGATGCTCTACCGCTGAGCTACGCGATCTCCATTCATAAAGTGTTACTAATATACGGAAAAATTACGCGCGGCGCAACGATGACCTCTATAATTTGAAGCAATTATGCTTGTTCAGCAGGGATATCGGAAACGCTCTTCGCTGCACTCTTCTTCTTGTACAGGATGCCGATGGGAACGATGACCAGGTATCCCAGCACCAGCAGTATCGGTGCCAGTGTCAGCGCAATGGGATTGTCCCACGGCTGTGCACTCAGTGCGATATACCCTGCAACGATCACAACCGCTCCTCCGCCAAGGATCTGGTAATTCACTTTTTCGAGACTCAACGTATCGATGCGGACCGATTTCTTCTTGGTCAATTTCTCTTTTGCAGCAACCTTTGCCATACTCTGTGCTCCTTCACCCCATGACATAAAAAAGCCAGACGTTGGGGGTCCGTCTGGCTCGACCTATAGTTTGCAACACTCAGGGGAAGAAGTATTGCAAAGGTCGAGTACAATATATGGAGAATTTTTGAAAAGTCAACGCTTCGCGGACCGCTTTGTGATATTTTTCACACCCTGTTTAGCAGAAGGCGTCTTGGTGGACTCCTTCATCTTCTTCTTTTTAGTCGTCGCGGTTTTCTTGACCGACTGTTTCTTCGTCTCAACAATTTTTTTCTTTTTGTTTCCTGTCTTGGTCACTCTTTTCTTAGCAGGAACCGGTCCTTCAGGTATTAGAGCCACAGCTTCACGGAGCTTTTCGATCTGGTACTCCGATGATACCGAAGCATTCAAGATGACGGAGAGCACTGCACCGCTTTTTTGGAGTGACTGTTCCGGAGCTTTCACGATGGATTGCGCCGCAACATACCAGCGGACCATCACATCGAATTGCTCTTTGTTGTAGTACCAAATATCCTGGTATTGGTTCACTCCGATGAAATTCGCCGCATCATAATTCCCCAGAAGCGTTTCTACAACAGATGCAGCATCTCCGGCAGAGACATGCATTGCATCGTACAGTGATACCAGTATCCGTATGATCCGTACGGTGCGGGCTGCAGCTTCTGTCGATGTTCCGGAGCATTCCAAAACCCTCTGAAAGCACGGCTCCAACTGAAGCTGCTCGAAGATATTGAACGAACCCGGTTTCCTGATCTGACTGCCAACCGCACGGCTGCAGTCCACCGCACAGTGGAACAATGCTGCATGCAGCGGCGTAATGATCTCCGATGATACTCCTTTCGGTGATTTGGACGTTTCCTTCCCCCCTTTTTGTTCCATCGCGGCATTCTGCTGCAGACCAACGATCCGCTCCTGAAGCAGCGCTGTCGCAGCATGCGCTGAAGGGATATCGATCGGCGATCCAAGAACTGCGGACAGTTCAGTGAGGATCGTTCCGTATCGTGCCGGGAACGTACTATCGAACGGTCCTGCCATCGCTGTCTCAATGACAGAATGGAATGGTCTGAGACGGACGGCGTTCAGTTCCGCATCCAGCGTTGAGGTTCCGAGTCCGTTCAAACGGTCAGCGATGGATCTCAGTTCACCCGTAGCATCGTACAGTTCACGGAAATCCATGAACACGGCATATTCGAACGCATGCAGACGGATGCGGAATCCATTCTCTGTGAGAGTGCTGCCGGCAACAAGATATTCAAGGTCCGTCTTTCTGTTCCGGAACCGGTAGAAGATCCGTTCATCCGGACGGAGCTGCAGTGATCGTGCGATCGGTACGGAACGGACATTCCCCTGTTCATTGACCGCCTTCTGCAGCGAATGGTTGATATGACCGGAACACTCAGCGAAGGTATTGTGAAAGAACACCACTGCACGTTCCTCTCCCGCCTTATTGGAATACGCAATGACATCCTCGTTCACTCCGCCGCGGTCATCGATAAAATCGTAGAACTCGAAATCGTGCACCTGACTGAACAGATACCGTTTCTTCGTCAGTGGGAACACTTCGTGCTCGTGGCGGCGGATGAGCCATTCGTCCGGCGTTTCATTGTAATACGCCCGCTGATATTCCATCCCGTATTTCTCTTTGAACCCTTCCACCTGTCCATGTGCGAACATCGGCAGACCGGGCAGGGTCACCATCAGCGTTGCGACACCGAAATACTTATCATCCTTCCCGAACTGTTCCACGGCGGTCTGCTCGTCCGGATTACTCATGAAATTCACATACCGTTTCAGGATCTCCGGATTGAACTCCAGCGTATTCTTGATCATCGCTCTGAATTTCTGGTTCTCCTGCTTCATCAGCATATGCATGAATGCACTATTATAAACACGATGCATCCCGAGCGTGCGGACGAAATAACCTTCCATCAGCCAGAATGCCTCCGCCAGAAGGAGCGTCTGCGGCATCTCGGCATTGAACCGGTCCACCACTTCGCGCCAGAACTCGTTCGGGAACATCGCATCGAATTCTGAGCGGGACAAGGAATGGTCCTGCCGCGACGGAACTCCCGATGTTCCGGGCATCGGATACCAGAGCCGCTGAAAATGTTTCTTGGCAAGTGTCATCGCCGCATCGAAGCGGATCACGGAGAATTTCCGTGCCACATGGAAGATGGATTGGATGACCGCCTCGCGTACATCGGCGCGGAGCAGGTTCAGCTGCGCCGTGTCGTTCCACGGCATGCTCGTACCGTCATTGCCGTGGTAGAAGTACCGCACTTCCCCGTTCCTTCTGTCGATACGCTGGAAGACCACCGCCGCATCACTTCGGCTCCAGTATCCGTCCTCGATGCGCAATTCGATATCGGGATCATGCGACAGGTTCTCTCCGGTGAATCGGTAATTGGGGTACGGGGAATACTCGGACTGGATGAAATATTCCGGGTGTTCAAGGACCCATTTCGAATAGAGTCCCATATGGTTCGGCACCATATCGCCGGCAAGACGAATGCCGCGCTGCCAACAGCGGCGGTTCAGGTCCTGGAATGCTGCCTCGCCGCCGATATCTGAAGCGATCTCGTAATCGTACAGCGAATACGCGGATGATACCGCATCCAGATTCCCGGTGATCTGTTTGATACGCTTCGATGCGACACTCCGTTCCCACACACCGATGAGCCAGAGACTCGTGAAGTGCCAGGACGCCAACTGATCCAGCTCCTCATCCGGTATCTCGTCCAGCCGTTTGATCTCCCGGCCGTACCGTTTGGACAATTGATCGAGCCACACATAGGTGTTCTTCGCGATCAGGACCACGTTCGGCATCCAGTCCGTATCCGGAGTGAATTGTTCCGGCTCTGCATAGACATAGTCCTCAGGAC
>JAVBYA010000269.1 GCA_030824295.1 Bacteroidota bacterium | reverse complement strand
CGGTGCATCCTTCAGGATGGCGATGGCGATACCACATTTCTGCCGCATTCCTTTTGAGAAACCCTTGAGTTTCTTGTTATGCGCCTCCTCCTGCAGCCCTACGCGCAGCAGCACCCGGCGGAGATCTTCTTTGGTCAGTTCGTGCTTCCCGCCGAGCCGGACGAAGTAATCCAGATTCTGCATCGCAGTGAAATTGGTATAGAGCATCACATTCTCCGAGACGAATGCAACGTGCTTCTTTGCTTCCAGAGGCGCCGTGTGAGAAGTGATCCCCGCGATGCGTGCTTCGCCCGAGGTCGGTTCGAGGAAGTTCAGGAAAAGATTGATGGTGGTCGTCTTTCCGGCGCCGTTCCCGCCGAGCATGGCGTAGATCTCGCCGGGGCGGACGGAGAAGGAAACGTTGTTGACCGCCAGTGCTCCGTCCTCGTACCGCTTTGTGAGGCCGACCGCTTCCAATAGTGGTTGTTGTTCCATGGGTTGCTCCTTTTTGATGTTCTGAGTGCGGACGATGGACCGTCACCGCCGCGATACTTTGATGCCGTACCAGACGATACCGCCGATCGTTCCGAGGATGAGCAGCACGACGATGATGGTGCCGAAGGCATTCGTTGACGCTTCGACCTCTGCGGTGATGGTCTTGTCCTCGCCGTTCACCGGCTGATTGTCGGAAAGTGCCGTCGTGCGGAGCCGTATCTCATACCGTCCGGGCGGGATGCCGGCCGGAGGCGTGAACTCCAGCGAGATCCGTTTCTCTTCCGAGATGTCCAGCGACTGGATCACCGTCGGGTCGATCCGTTTCGTCCAGTTGAGCGGCACGTCCGCCTCCACTTTCACGTTATCCAGCCGCCGCGTCCCTTCGTTCACCAATTCTACTGACAGGCGGACCGTTCCGTCCGCACCGATGGCGTGATAGAGCTGCTGCGCACGGACAAGCAGTCTCCCTTTCCCCCGAGGCACCAATTCGAGCTTCACATACCCGATCTGTAGTCTCTCGATCTCCTGCTGCGTCCAGACGCGGGCACCGGCCGTACGGAACTCCTCCATCCGGTCCCGCGGAATGACGAGCACAAAGAAGGGGATGGGAGCATCCATCCGGATCTCCGATGACGGACGATCGGGAAGGGAGACGTCCAGTGCGGCGCGCCGCGTGTTCGCATTCTCCAGGAACTTGAACTGGCTCAGCCGTGCCTGCGTCTGCGGGTCCTTGAAGTACCGGTTGAGCTGCTGCGGCAGATTCACCACCTCCAGCGCGAACGTGTTCGTCGTGCCGCTGAACAGTTCGAGCGTCAGGTCGAACGTCGCGGTCTTGCCGAGTTCCGCCTCCTGCGAGAACTGCTGGGACTGCACGATAACGCGATTCTGCGTGGCATCCTTCTGCAGGAAGATCTTCATCGTGCGCGATGAACCGTTCCCGTAGATCAGATTCACCACGACCGCATCCAGGTCCTGCAGCAGGACGAAGTCGAGATCCTTCGGATGGCCGAACCGCAGTTCATCGATCTTCGCTTCGTACGGCTGACTGATGATGGAATTGTCGGTGTTGGCGATGGAGACGTAGATGTTCGGGATGATATCCGGCTGCAGGGAGCGGAACAGTTGGTCTTCCATCCCGACGAGCTTCTGGAATTCCGCATTTCCGCCCGACGTGTTGATCAGCGTCAACCGGACATGCTTCTTCCCGTCGCGGGACTGATACTTCACCGCGCGTTCCACGGAGATGAACTGCGTTTCAAAGAGGACTGCGAGCAGCGACTGCTGATAGTTCACCTCGGCATCGGAGAACGAAACGCGGGAACGGTCCAGTTCCGCCTGGGAAAGCAGTCCTTTCTTATGAAGGTCCTGCTGCCGCTCGAATTCCTTCCGGCTGAACTCGAAGGCTTCCTTTGCCCGCTTCAATCCGAGCAGTCGGTACTTATCGTCCCGCTGGTTGAAGTACGGATTCCCCTGTCCGGCGGAGAAGTCCGGAAGCAGGAAGAGAGCGATGAAACAAAAAATCATGATGCGCATAGGTATGGTCTCGTTCCGATCAACGGGTGATCATCATCATTTTCGGTTTCGGCTTGGGGAATGATGCCGTGTTCTCTTTACCGCCGCGCACGAAGATGATCGTCACAGTGCTGCCTTGTTCCAGTGTTGTATACTTCTCATCGAATGCCTCGGCGCTGTTCACATCGGCACCGTTGATCGCGCGGATGGCATCCCCTTTCTTCGGCATGAATGCAGTGAAATTGGACGATGCGGAGGGCAGCACCTCTTCGACGACCGCTGACCGTTCTTTGGTCACAAGCTTCAGTCCGAGTGCCGGGAGCAGTACTTCTCCTTCTTTCTGTTCCATCCGCATCACCATTTGTTTGCCCCCTGTCTGCTTGTTCATCTCCTCTTCACTCTTCCGGAGGAAAGAGACGAGCATCAGTTGCTCACCCCGTTTCACACCCAGCTTGAACTCCTGTCCCGGTTCGATCTTCTCATACAGCGAGCGCAACGATTTCACCGTCGGCACTTTCTTGCCGTTCGCCATCAGGATGATATCGTCCTTCCGGATATCGGATGCCTGCTGCTCGTTGTTGCCCAGGACGACCTCGACGGTCAGCTTATCGTTCTTCGGTGTGACAACGGCGCCGATCTCGCGCAGGATGACCGCATCGTCGAATGAGAAAGAGCGGGTGATCTGTTTCGGTTCCTGCCGGGCGGTGAGTGCGGAACAGACCAGCAGCAGAAGGGTGAGTGTTCTCATGATATTCCTTTCGATAGTGTTGTGGTGATGGTATGACGACAAATCTACACACCCTGTTGCGTCAATCATAGTTAAAGAGTGTTGGCGGATGTTAAAAGATGTTAAACGGGAGGAAATTGTTCGGATGAAATGGTAGATTGTGTATGTGAACAACAGCAGCCGACATATCGTGATCATCATTGCCGCCATTGCGTTCGCAATGGTCGGCCTCATCGCACTGCAGGTCTATCTTCTGAAGGGATCGTATGAGGCAAAGGAACAGGCGTTCGACCGGAATGTGATCAATGCGCTCGCTTCGGTCTCACAGCAGATCGAGAAGGAGGAGGCGGCATCGAAGATCTTCTCCATGGCGGCTGAACCGCCGGCATTGCCGGGACGAGGTTCCGGTGTACGGATGCGGAAGGAAGCGAAACTTCGTTTGCCGAAGAGAACCGCAGGGACACAGGGATTCACCTGGATCGTTGCCGAATCCACGATGGTGAACAGCGGCGAGGAAATGCGGGTGGAAGTGTTCCATTCCGGCGGCATCGACACGCTCCCTTCAATGATCATAAAAAAAAGGAGCGGCGGCGGAGAA
>JAVBYA010000355.1 GCA_030824295.1 Bacteroidota bacterium | reverse complement strand
CCACGATCGATACCGGACTCCTGATGGCCGGCGTGCTGTTCTCACAATCCTACTACGACCGGAATACCCCGGCAGAACGGGAGATCCGTTCTCTTGCCGATTCGCTCTACCTTCGTGTGGATTGGAAGTGGACGACGAACGGGAAGAACGGGATCACGATGGGCTGGAAACCGGAGGAAGGGTTCCATCAATGGACCTGGTTCGGTTATACGGAAGCCATGGTGTTATATATCCTTGCTCTTGGTTCTCCTACTCATCCGGTGGGGGAAGAGGCATGGAAACATTTCAATGAACGGTATCTCTGGGCGGAACATTACGGTCAGGAGCATCTCAATTTCATGCCGCTGTTCGGGCATCAGTATTCGCATGTGTGGGTGGACTTCAAGGGGATCAAGGACGGATATATGAAAGAGAAAGGGATCGATTATTTCGAGAACTCCCGCCGTGCCACGTACGTCCATCGCACCTATGCGATACAGAATCCGAACAAGTGGATCGATTATTCCGACAGTATCTGGGGATTGACCGCGTGCGACGGACCGAAGGACACCATCTTTGTTGTGAACGGCATCAAGCGCGATTTCCGTTCGTACTCTGCGCGCGGCACGGGGGCGGAAGAGCATCTGGATGACGGCACCATCGCTCCGACCGCTGCCGGCGGTTCCATTGCCTTTGCGCCGGAGATCGTCATCCCCGCACTGAAAGCGATGCGGAACAAATACGGCGACAAGCTCTGGACGAAGTACGGATTCCTCGATGCATTCAATCCGACGTACATCACCCCTTCCACACCGCACGGATGGTTCGACCATGACTATCTCGGTATCGATCAGGGGCCGATCGCGCTGATGATCGAGAACCACCGGAACGGATTCATCTGGAACGTGATGAAGAAGAACCCGTACATCATCAACGGTCTGCGCCGCGCCGGATTCACCGGCGGATGGCTCGCACCGGCCACAAAGAACTAGAGACCGCGTGTCCTCATTCCAATTCATCCATGAACATCACCGGCCGCGGTCGGTCTTCTCCCTGAACGGACGCTGGCAGCTTGCCGGCGGCACCGCCACATCAGTTCCGTCCCAATTCACATCCACCGTCCAGGTTCCGGCGGTCGTCGACACAGCGGAACCGGCCTACGACTGGCGCGCATTCGATCACCACTGGTACCGCACTGTGTTCTCGGTCGCGAATGTCCGCGATGTCGAATTCCTCTTCCTGAAGATCGAACAGAGCATGTTCGGCACCGATGTGTGGCTCAACGGTGTTCATCTCGGCGGATCGATCAGCTGCTATACATCGCATGAGTATCCGATCACGGAACATCTCAGGAAAGAGGGAGAGAACGAACTCATCGTCCGCGTCGGTGCGAAGTCGACCCTTCCTCCGGAGAGCGCGGTGGGGCGGGACCAGGAGAAGGAGATCTACACACCCGGTATCTGGGGCGATGTCACGGTGACCTGTGTGGGCGGAGCGCGTGTGAAATTGGTGCAGGTGATCCCTCATATCGCCCTCGGCATTGCCGAAGTGCGCGCGTGGATCCAGAATCTGGAATTCACACCGGAGGCGCTCCTCGTTTCTGCGCGCATCTTCGAGCGCGATTCGGATGAAGCGGTCTCGCCGATCCTGGACCAGCCGCTGGTGATGGACGCCCATGCAACGTCGATGCTCACCTTCCATATCCCGATCGATGAGATGGAACTCTGGTCCCCGGAGCATCCCTTCCTGTACGAAGTGGAACTGGTCATCCACAAAGGCCAGGCAGAATTGGACAATCTTCGGACCCGTTTCGGCATGCGTGAGTTCTCGATCAAAGGTGCGGATTTCTTTCTGAACGGTCACCGCATCCTGCTGCGCGGGAGCAACATCGCGTTCCATCGTTTCCTGGCGGACAAGCAGCGCAAGCTGCTGCCGTGGGACAAAGCATGGATCACCCGGGCGCTCATCGACATACCGAAGGAGCACAATTTCAATTTCTTCCGGAACCATCTTGGTCAGATGTACAACCGATGGTACGATATTGCGGACGAACACGGGATGCTCATCCAGAACGAATGGCAGTTCTGGTGCGCTACCGGGACGGATGTGCAGATACGTAAAGAGTTCACCGAATGGCTGCAGGACAATTGGAATCATCCCAGCATCATCATCTGGGATCCGCTGAACGAATCCAGCGATGAAACGGTACAGCGGGAGATCGTCCCGGCGATGAAGGAACTCGATCCGACCCGGCCGTGGGAATCGGTCGACTTCCTGGAGGAGCATCCGTACATCTATACGCTCGGTATGGTGATGAACGACCGGCAGTTCGGATTCGCCCGATCGCTCGAGGCGATGGAACATCTTCCGGTCCCTTCCATGGTGAACGAGTTCCTCTGGTGGTGGTTCAATGACCAGTGGGAGCCGACGGTGCTGACCAAGATGATCGTGACTCGGTGGATGGGCCGGACCTATTCACAGCAGGATGTGATCGACCATCAATCGTTCCTGGCGCAGGAACTTATCGAACTGTTCCGGCGGATGCGCATCAAAGCGATCCAGCCGTTCGTGTACATCAGTAATAACGACGGTCCCACAGCGCACTGGTTCCTCGGGGATATCAAGGACCTCCAGCCAAAACCGCTGCTGTCCGCCGTGAAGAACGCCTTTGCGCCGTTCGGTGTGAGCATCGAACTGTGGGACCGGCATTTCATGGTGCGGCGGCCGTATTCCGTTCGGGTGTTCGTGTTCAATGACTCCCATCTTGCGCGGAAGGGAACTCTAAAATTCGGTGTGCTCACGTCGGATGACCAATGGATCTTCAAACAGTTCATCCCTGTGGAGGTTGCGCCGGTGAGCGATATCGTGCTCACGTTGGAATTCCAGCTGCCGAATATGCTGGATGACTGGCGCGTGGCAGCGGAACTGCAGGAAGAGGGAGCGGCCGTTGCCTTCAGCGAGAAGACCGCTTACGCATTCGATGAACCGAAGGTCCCGGTATTGAACAAGAGGATCATCGTACTGGACCCTTCCGGTGAGATCCAGGAATTCCTTTCGAATTCCGGTATTGCGGCGGAAGAGTTCACAAAGAGCACCATCAGTCCCGATGCGGTCATTGTGGTCCACGGGAATGCAGCGGGGAATCCGGTCTATTCATCGCGCAAGGAGGAGATCACGAAGTTCCTCAACGGCGGCGGACGCATGGCGGTGATCGAACCGGAGTTCCGCGTCGTGGGAAGTGCTGTGCAGAGCATTGCAGAAGGATTGGACCTTACCATCACACATCGTCCGGATATCGACAAAGGGGGATATGATTCCTACGTGTTCGCTGAGGATCAGGCACATCCGC
>JAVBYA010000277.1 GCA_030824295.1 Bacteroidota bacterium | reverse complement strand
ACGGATCCAATGTTTGAATATGAACTATACCCTCCCTTCGATCCTGCCCTAACCCGAAATGATACTTCATCATTCTGTAGAAATTGCTTCAAAACAGTATCTACGGTTTTATTCGTAGCAATTCTTTTCAACACCGAATAAACTCCTGTGCCGGATTGATGTTCAATTTCAAAGAATCTTTCGCTTGTTGAATTATCGCTCCATGAAAACACTACGGCTGAATCGCCGAGCAATTTAGCAAAGAAATTACTGGGTGGTTGTAACTCATATGTTACTGTTGCGATATTGGAATAAGCACTATAACCTCCATTTGACTTTGCTCGAACGCGGAATGAAACAGGTTCGTCGATCATTAAAGTGCTCGGAATTGTATCAACGGTTTGATTCGCGCTAATTGTCTTGATCGGAACAAAGTTGCCACCTGTCATTTGTTTTTCAATCTCAAAATAGCGTTCATTTTGTGTCTTATCGATCCATGAAAGCACCACCGCTGAATCGCTCACCAATTCCGCTGTTAAGTTTGTTGGTTCTGACATTGAAAGTAATGCAACTGCTACGTTCGAATATGTGCTATATCCTCCGTTTGATTTTGCTCTAATTCGAAAGAACACACTATCACCAACCGAGAGTAGGTTGTACAATGTGTCCCCCGTTTTATTTGCTTCTACTCCTTTTGTGAAGGTAAACCCTGTTGATACTGTTTTTTTCTCTATCTCGAAGAACTGTTCGTTATTTGAATTATCAACCCAGTTCAATACAATAGCTGAGTCTCCCAACAATAAAGCCGTCAAAATGGTTGGGGCTTCCGGAACTTTTTCTGCTTCAATTGCATTGTCTTTTTGACATCCCATTATTATCAACAAGAAGCATAATATCGAAATAACCTTTTTCATTGTATGTCTATAGTTATGAATATTGATGATTTGGGCGTCGAAAAGTCAAAGGTCAATTCGGAAATTTACAGCCGCAAAAACTGGAATTGGCGATTAATCACACTAAAGAAATTAGGTTCGATACCCGTCCTATTTATAATGATTGTAAAAGTTTAAAGACTATCCGCTTTCTTACTTCGCAAAATAGACAGAACGAACCCGCCCAGCACGAAAAAGGTGCCGATCCAGACGAGACTGATGAACGGCTTCACGCTGGCGTCTACAACGAGTGCTTCGCGTTTGCCGGAGAGCGGGATACCGGCGGGGTTCTTCAGCTGGACCTGGATCGCCGACTTCCCTTCCCCCATACCGCCGATGTTCATTGCCAGGAACTCGATCTTCGTTCCGAGCAGCTTCGAGTCCACACCGAAATATTCCTGCTTCTTGCCGTCGAACACCACGTATGGGACGACCGTTTCGGATTCATCACCGGATTCGATGAGGATCTTCGCGCCGATCTTCGTTCCGCCGGCGGTGGACTGAGGGTTGTGTCCGGCCATGTCGAATGCCGTGAACGTGAGGCGTGCGCTGCCGACCGTGATCGGCTCTCCCTTCACCAGTGTGGCGTGACCATGTTCATCCATCGCATTCTCTTCGATGCCGGAGGGGGCGATGTACATGTCCTGCGTGAAGTACGATTTGATGTCCGGATTCCGCATCATGCCGGAACTCTCCGTTTCGAACATCATCGGCACTAAAATGGATGTCTCACCGTCCTTTGTCACCGTGACAGAGAATGCCGTCTTGTTCCCTTCCACGATGTTCCTGCCGGTGTACGTTACGGTGTAGCCGAACAGTTCCTGCGGAACGTTCAGCTCGAGCGCGGCGGCTTTTTTCTCGCTCAGCAGACCGGAGATCATCGCGCCGACCATGAAGATGGCGAGGCCCATATGCGCGAACTTCCCTCCCAGCATCCGGATATCGCCGCGGATGGTCATCCACGTCTGCTCCAGGTTGACAAAGAAGGCGAACAGTGAACCGAAGATGAAGAGCAGATACATCACTTCCCACATGCTGAGCGCACCGACGGCGAGTGTGCCGATGAGCGCACCGAGGAGCGGCTTCCACGAGCGTTCCTTCAGGAACATCCCGTCCTCTTCTTCCCAGCGGACCAGCAGACTGTACCCGATGAGCAGCGTCATCAGGATGCCGATAGGCACATGCATCTTATTATAGAACGACGGATCGACCTGCGTGGTGGAAACGATCGGCAGACTGGTGCCGAAGAAGATGATCACAGCGCTTGCCAGCAGCACGAACGAGCCGAGCGAGAGAGCGAATTCGCGCGTCATCCAGTGCATCGGCTTGGCGATCGCTTTCAGCTCCGCCCGGCGCACTACCATGAATCCGAATCCCACAATGACAGACGTCATCAGAAAGACCAGCAGCAGTCCATACACCAGTGTACCGGGATCGGTGAACGAATGCACGGAGGAATCGCCAAGCACTCCGCTGCGGGTGAGGAAGGTTGAATAGATGACCAGTACGAACGAAAGGATGGCGAAGATGAAGTTCGTCCGGACGAGATTGGACGTGCGCGCCTGCGCGAGCATCGTGTGCAACAGCGCCATGGAGACGATCCACGGGATGAGCGACGAATTCTCCACCGGGTCCCAGCCCCAATAACCGCCCCAGCCAAGAACGCCGTAAGCCCAATAGGCGCCGAGCATCAAACCGGCACCGAGCGACAGACCGGAGAAGAGCACCCACGGGAACGCGCTGGTCAGCCATGCGTGATACTCCTTGCGCCACAGAGCGGCGATCGCAAAACTGAACGGGATCGCTGCAGCGGCAAAACCGATAAAGAGCACCGGCGGATGGATCACCATCCAGAAATTCTGCAGCAGCGGATTCAGTCCGCGTCCGTCCTCCGGCAATTGACCCGGTGCCAGTTCGCCCGGGAATTGTTCGTAGATGGTCTTGAACGGCGATTTCGCGATCAGCAGTATCACGAGGAATGTCTGCACCGCCATGAAGACCGGAAGCACATGCGCGTCGAGTTTCCGTTTCTGCGTGTAGAAGAGCAGCATGAGACTCAGCACCGCCGAACAGAATGTCCAGAAGAGGAAGCTCCCTTCCTGTCCCGCCCAAAAAGTGGACATCAGCAGACCGAGCGACAGGTCCCTGGAACTATAGCTCCAGACGTACGCTGTTGCGAAGTTATGCTGCAGAATGTCCGTCATCAGAACGACCGATGCCAGAAAGATGCCGAGGGCGGCAACATACAATCCCGTTCTTCCAAGAGCGGAGCGTTTCTTGTTGCCGTTGGCCGCCTGGATGTAGCTGAGGATGGAAAGCAATCCGGCGAATAGTGATAAATATAGAGCGAATGTGCCGAGCATAGGGATAACCTCTATTCCTGTATTGATATGCGGAGAATGTATTGCTATGTTGACCTATCATTACT
>JAVBYA010000184.1 GCA_030824295.1 Bacteroidota bacterium | reverse complement strand
GACATCCCCCCGTTTCCTATAGCGTGACAGGACGATGTTACTTTCACGTTCGATACGCTGCGCGGCTCTCTCGACGGTCATCCTTCCGGCGAACAATTCCTGCAGCACTGGATTCGCTACGCGGCTCTTCCATTCCACATATCCCGGAGCGCCGAGCCACGAACCGACACCAAGTGTTGCAACGGCAGCAGTGGTGATGTCCCACCCGCCGACGCTGTCTCGAAACTCCGGCATGGCAAGACATGAACGGCGTGCGGGGATCATCCAGTCGTTCAATGCGAGACGCGCCATATTCTCTGTGTTGAGCATAAATTCAATGAACTGCATCGCTTCCTTTGGACGTTGCGAGCGTTTCGGCACGCTGAGCGTCTGCGTACTGGCGCCGTACATCTGCGTCTTCGCTTTCAGGGAGGGCATCACTCCCCAGCGGAAATCCTTCGGTGCATTCTCCATCAGCTGCTGACGTCCCCACGCACCGATACCGATGAGCATCGCGCAGCGTCCGCTAAAGAGCGCGGGGATCATCCCGGCACCCGACTCGCCGATACTGGCGGGCGCGGCACTCTTTTCCGTATACAGCATATCGACGATGGTCCGCAGCAGCTGCTTCTCTTCATCGTGCACTTCCACAACAAAATGGTCTCCTTTGTTCACAAAGAACGACCCACCGAAACTGATGGAGGTGTTCATCACAATGTTCGCCGAACTGCGCAATCCGAAGGCGGCGCCGTATTGGTCCGTAACGCCGTCATTGTTCAGGTCTTTCGTCAGTTTGCGCGCGGCAGTGCGAAGATCGTCCCACGACCAAGGATGTTCCAGCGTCGGCGGAATGATCCCTTCCTGTTCGAACAACGTCTTATTGTAGAGCACCACGAGCGATTCGATCAGGAACGGTACACCGCCGATCTCGCCGTTCGGACGGGTGACCGTCGCCCATGCAACATCCAGGATATCAGCTTTCATCGCCGGTGAAATATACGGCGACAGGTCGGTCAGATACCCGCGCATCGCATAATCGACGATGATGGACGATTCATAATGGAAGATGTCCGGCACATCGCCGGTCTCGAATGAAGTCACCAGATAATCATGTGCGGAATTCCAAGTGCCCTGGATGTATTCCACTTCCATTTCCGGATGCGCTGCATTCCATTCCGCCACGATCGCTTTGTTGGCAGCGATCGAACGCTCCTGCCACGCAAGACTGACGAACTGAAGCGGCCGTTTAGTTGTCGTACCATTGTCACGCTGCATCCACCAGTATCCGCCGATACAGAATACCGCACAAAGGAATATTATGGTCCAGGTCCGTTTCATCCTTTCAGCGCTCCTGACACGAGTCCTGTGGTGAACCATTTACGCATAACAATGAAGAGAAGGATCGAAGGAATAGTCGCGATCACGCTGGCAGCGGCGAGCGGACCGGTCCGCGCCTGACCCTCCATTCCAGTATATCGTGCCAATTCCACCTGCAGCGTGGCAAGCATCGGACTCTTCATCAGGACGAGGGCGAAGAAGAACTCGTTCCACGCGGAGATGAACGCAAAGAGTGCGGAGGCACCGATCGCCGGGAGCAGCAGAGGCATCAATACCTGAAAGATCACCTGTGTTCTGCTGGCACCGTCGATCACTGCGGCCTCCTCCAATTCCAGCGGGATGCTTTTCACATAACCGTGCATCATCCAGAGGACGAACGGCAGCGACCAGACCACATAGACGAGCGTCAGTCCTGTCAGTGTGTCGGTCAGTCCCATATGCCGGAGCATCACATAGAGCGGGATCATCACCAGGATCACCGGGAAGATCTGCGAGACGAGGATCCATCCCAGAATGGCGTTGTTGATCACCGAGGTGTAGCGGACCATCGCATAAGCGGAAGGAACGGCAAGAAGGATGACGAGTACCGTTGAGACAACGCCGACAATGATGCTGTTCCACATACTGCGGAGGATCTGCTGTCCGTTGATGACGGCGATGTAGTGATCGAGCGTTCCCTGATGCGGCAGGATGGTCAATTCACCGGAATAGATCTCCGCCGTCGGTTTGAATGATGTCGCAACGACCCACAGCAGCGGAAAGAGTAGGAAGATCACATAGAGAATGATCGCGCTGTGAATCAGCAGTGCGGTGATATGTTTCCGTCCGATCATCGTTCGGTCCGCTCCTTCAGCTGCACACGGATGTAAAAGAAGAGCATCACGGAAAGGATGATGATCATAACATTCCCGATAGCGGCAGCATAGCCGATATATCCGTAACGGAATCCCTCTTCATACGCTGCAAGCATCGGAAGCCGCGTCATCCCTCCCGGTCCCCCTTGCGTCAGCACCCAAATGATGCCGAAAGTATTGAAGTTCCACATGAACGTCAGCGAGATGATGGCGGCGAGAACCGGTTTCAATACCGGCAGTGTGATGTGGCGGAACCGCTGCCACGCGCCGGCACCGTCGATGGTCCCGGCTTCATATAGATCATTGGATATCGTTTGCAGGCCTGCCAGCAGGAAGATCGCCGCTTTCGATATCTCGCCCCAGACGCCGGCGATGATGACCGACGGGATGACATACTCGAAGCTGGAAAGCCAATTCACCGGCGCGTCGATGAAACCTGCGTTGAGCAGCATGATATTCACAGCGCCGGAGTTCGGTTCATACATCTGCCGCCAGAGGATGCCGCGGATGATGGGGGGCGTGGCCCAGGGAAGCAGGATAAGGATCGTGTAGAACGATGCGAAGCGGACTTTGGTATTCAGCAGCAGTGCGAGTCCCAGTCCGAAACCGACCTGAAGTGCGGTGACTACAAAGGTCCAAAGCATGCCGATACGGAATGAGTCCCAAAAGAACTCATCCTCGAACAACTGAAGATAATTCTCAATGCCGTTGAAGACGATCGGATCGCCGAGACGGTAATCCGTGAAGCCGAGATAGATCCCCCGGAGCAGCGGATATGCCGAGAAGACGGAGACCAGCAGCACCACCGGCAACAGCAGCTGAAACTGACCCAGTTCCTTCTTGGAATATAATGAATGGCTCTTTTTCGTACGGCGTCCCTGAGTTATTTTCGGTTGATCAAAGCCATACAATTCTGAATAAAGGCTTTCTCGAATTCATGATGCTGTTTCCCGGTCCTGTTCCTGGCGGAGATGATAACGAGTTCGTTCGCCGGATCGATGCGGAAGGTCGCCCCGGATGCCGCTCCATGGCCGAATGCCGATGGACTGAGTCCATACTCGTTATAGGAGGATGTTCCGATCCCCCACAGCCGGTCGCCGACCGGTAATTTCCGCGGCTGCATCGCAGCGAGTGCCTCGCTGCTCAGGATCCGGACTCCGTTGTATTCACCGCCATTCAACAGCAT
>JAVBYA010000021.1 GCA_030824295.1 Bacteroidota bacterium | reverse complement strand
GGACCTGAAAGTATCCTTCTCCGACCACCGGAAACTGCAGGTGGACCTGAAGCTGGGATACTATGAGGATTACATGATCTGGCAGGCAAGCAGTATCGATTTCTATCAGGTGAAGACGAAGGCGACCAACGAAAAGAAGACCGTGACCACTTCGATGAACTACACCATCGATGAAGGTTCACACCTGAAGTTCTCTGCGCACCTGTCGCAGAATGACCATGGTTCGCTGAAGATCTCCAACACGAAGGTCCAATCCGATTACAATCTCGCAGTGGAAGAACTTCAGACATACCGCGGGCAATACGCCTTCACTCCCTATACCTCCAGTATCATCACCTTAGGTGCAGAGCGGAACATCGAAGGCGCCAAGTCCGGACGTCTGAATGCCGGTGCCCGAACGATCATCAATGACGTAGCATATGTCGAGGATGAATGGTCGCTCTGGAACTATACATTGTCCTTCGGCGGCCGGTATTCGGACAACTCCGTATTCGGCGGATTCTTCGCGCCGCGGATCAGTCTTCGCTTCAAAGCGAACGAGAAACTCACCTTCCGCGGTTCGTACGGACGAGGGTATCGTGCGCCGAGTTTCATCGAACTCTTCTTCGATTTCAACCATGCCGGACTCAGCTACGTTGTCGCCGGTGATCCGACGTTGCAGCCGGAGACCTCCCACGGTTACAACTTCGGCATCGACTATGCGCGCGATAACCTGATCTGGTTCCGGGCCAACTTCTATTATAATAGTGTCACGAACCTGATCGAGGATTATATCAAACATAACGCAACGACCGCCGAACCGATCACCATCTTCTCGTACAAGAACATCTCGGAAGCGGTGACCAAAGGGGTCGATGTGGACATCGATATGGCGCCATTCACCTTTTGCGCATTGTCGATCGGATACAACTATACCTCTGCAGTGGACGGCAGCGGCATCGAACTCCCCTTCCGGACACCGCATTCCGTCACACTCAAAACATCGTACGAGAATCAGGAGGACGGCACAGTGATCTCCATCCGCGGCCGCTGGTACGATACGAAAGTGGTCAACAACCGGCGCCAGAACAACAATACGCTGACCGGACAGGTCACGGAATCCATTGTTGTCTCACCGGCATATTCCGTCTACGACCTGAAAGCGATACAGTCCATCTATGAAAGCATCACCATCTCCGCCGGCATCAACAACATCCTGGACAAGACGGTGTTCCCGTACGGGAACATCAAAGGACGGGAGTACTACGCCGGCATTCGATTCCAACTCCAATAACCCATACAATAAGGAACAACTCCATGAAGCATCTCCTGTTCTCACTCTCCATCCTGGTCCTGGTCTTTGCCGGCTGCGAAAAGGATGACGATTCCGGTGTCACGCCGACACCGACGACCAGCAGCGTGTTCACCTCCAGCAACATCAAAACAAAGCCGGTCTATTTCAGCTTCACCGCAAAGGATTCCGTTGCCTCCACAGCGAATTGGGACATCAAACTGACGACCGTATTCGCTCCCGATGATTCGCTGAAACAATTCCCATCCCCCGGTATCGTGCTGAACAGTGCACTGAACGTTACCGGAACATATGTCGATGTGAAATTCGAGAATGTCGATCCTGCCGCGGTCTCCGGACTCACCAAAGATGCCGTCGATTCGCTCGTTATCGACAGCACACGCAGCGTGAAGACCATGCCGGTCTATTACAGCTTCGACAAACGCGATACGACGACTGCCGACGGGAACTGGGATGTGAAACTCACCGTTAATGCCGCAATGGAACCGCTGGTGGTATTGAACAAAGCCAGAGGGGTCACCGGAAAGACGCTGGACGGCACTCCGTTCGCGACCTTCAATGCAGCACAGGTCTCCCTGGAATCCGATGTGAACGATACAACGCTCGTCATCGGCAATAAATGCTTCCTGTATGCCGGTCCGCCGACCCACAAACTGAATCCGATCGCGAACCGTACATTCGTTGTCCGCACCATCAACGGCGCACGCGTGAAATTCCAGACGCTCAGTTATTATAATGCTGCCGGAGCTTCGGGTTCCTTCAAGTTCCAGTACGCCGCACCCGAGCGCTACTCCATCGGTTCCTTCGTCCTGAAATATGCCGGCCCGCCAACGCACAAGCTGAATCCTTACACCGACCGTACATTCGTTGTGAAGACGACAGCCGGCAACTTTGCAAAATTCAAGATGCTGACCTATTACAACGAATCCAATGTCTCCGGATTCATGAAGTTCGAGTATCTCGTAAAGTGATATTGGTCTGACTATGATTCCAAGACCGCAGAATGTTCTTCTGCGGTCTTTTTATTTCTTACCAATATGGTGAACCTACAGTTCATTTTCCCTGTTATTCTTTGTAGATTGTCATCATTCCCACGACACCAAAGGAAAGAGCCATGGAAAACACGCAGACACAGAATCCCATCACCAAAGAATCGATCTACGCTGCTCTGAAGGATGTCTATGACCCTGAGATCCCGGTCAGCATCGTGGACCTGGGACTGGTCTATGACGTGAAGATCATCGATGACTGGGTCGGGGTGAAAATGACACTTACTTCCCAAGGCTGCGGACTGTCCACTCAGATCGCGAACAACGTGCGCGAACGGGTCGCGGCCCTTCCCGGGGTCGCCGATGCCGACGTGCGGATCGTATGGCAGCCGGTATGGAATCCTTCCATGATGAGCGAAGAGGCAAAGAAGAAGGTTCACTTCGCCGGATAAGAGAGTCCCCGGTCCAATATTTATTCCAAAAAAAGGCATTTCATCGAACGAAATGCCTTTTTTGTTCGTCCAATACCTGAATAATGAGACAATAGTATATTGCTTTCGTCAGATACCTTCTTTACATTTTTCCTCATTTACAGCATATGCGCACCTGGTCCCGCCTTCCAGAGCACAACGAATCATCGGATTTCCCGGTCCAACAGCAACACAACCATTTGCCTCTATGACGATCTCCAAAATCCTCACTGCATACAAGAATCTGTCACGGCAGAAGCAGATCATCACCGGGTCTGCCGCCGGACTGTTCCTTGTTTTGATACTCTACTTTACCGTCTTCAGTAGCAGCGGTTCCAACAGTGATATCATCATCTCCCCTGTCAAAGGGGATTTCATCGTCTCCATTGTGACCACCGGAGAGCTGCAGGCGAAGAACTCCATCGAGATCAAAGGACCGGAACAAGCCCGTGCCGCGGGAATCTGGCAGATGAAGATCTCGAACCTGATCGCAGAGGGAACGGTCGTGAAGCAGGGGCAGTTCGTAGCGGAGCTCGATAAGGCGGAGATCGCCAACAGACTGAAGGAATCGGAACTCTCCGTGCAGAAACTGGAAGCGCAATACACACA
>JAVBYA010000300.1 GCA_030824295.1 Bacteroidota bacterium | reverse complement strand
TCTCTGTGGTGAAGCTATTTGGTTTTTTCCGTGCGCGTCGACCTTGGGGCATTCATCATTCCTCGTTCATCATTCTTCATTCTTTTCTCTGTGCCTCCGTACCTCTGTGGTTTGCTCTTCGTCAGGTTATGTAGAGACAGACCCTGAAATCGCACGGCTGCTCACTTCCGCAAGGTGCACTTCAGGGTGACGCGGGATTCAATGGGGTATTGCCGGTGAGATAGGTTCTTCTATTTCGTGCTTTGGTGCGTTGGGTGATGCAGGATTTAGGAATAAGGAAGACGGGTATTTGCGCAAGACCGGGATGACCCATCCCGGCTACATTCCTTCTCCGCAATTTCCTTTTGTTTCGTGATTTGGTGTTTTGGTGGTTGCCAGCGGTTCTTTCTTGCGTATTGAACCGATGATACAATGAATCAATGATCCAATGATTTTACTCTTGGGGTTTTCAACTCTTCTATTGATTGAAGGTCGACTCGACCCGTTCGGAGTTGAGGAAGTAGGGGATCCAGATGCCGGCGTTGAGGGCGGATTGGACGATGATCTTGATATCGATCCCGTCCTTTTGTATGAAGGGAATATCGTAGGAGGCGACCAGGAGCGTGTCGATCACCGGGTATGCGGAGATGCAGCCGTACCACCAGAGCATCAGCACCGGGGCCTCTTTCTTCTTCCGGAAGAAATAGATGCCGGCCAGCAGCGTGAAGAGCATCAGCAGCACGGCGACGGTCAGTTCCATCAACAGGATCGGTCCGAGCGCGGGATGATACGACTCGCCGCCGGGAGTGGTGAGCCGGTCCCACACCCCCCGCGCGTAGACGGGATAGTGGTTCACGAAGATCTGGAACAAGGAAACGAGTGGATAGAGACAAAGCTGGATCGCCGGAAGCAGAAGGAATCCTTTGATGCCGACGTACTGTTCGGTCATCAGTTCGGTGAGTGCCGGCATGGGAACAGCGGACCCTTCCCCTTCCGTCTGCTCTGCGGTGACGGGCGGGAGCGGGACCGGTGCGCTCCACTTCCAGGCATGGACCCCCAACACGATGGCGCCGAAGAATCCCAGCCACATGACGGTGGGGAACCACCAGACCGTCCCGGCAGCAGCGGTCTTCCCTGCCTGCATCGGGTTCCCTTCGTCATATTTATAGAGTGCAAAGCCGATGGAGGCCTGTGCTTCACCGACATGGTCGGCGTAGCTGCGCACCTGGTCCGGCGGAACGTGGTCCTTGTGCGACAGGAAGGAATACTCCAGTTCCACCCGCCGCTCCGAGAACCGCTCCCTCTTGGTAAAGGTGAACGCGGGATCAGAGACGGTCATGTCGAACGGTTCCGACAGCCAATCCTCCGGCAGCTCGATGCGGGTCTTGTAGATGATGCTGGCCGGATGCTTCGCCGCCAGCGGCATCGTCCGCTCCGCGCCGGCAGGAATGTCGAACCGTTCCCGCATACTGGTGGCGAAGAAGTTCGCTTCCATCCTTCCTTCTTCATCATTCCGCTTCCACAAGGAATCGATGATATACTCCTCCGTCAGCACCAGGATGTTCGTCTGCTCATCGTCCAGACTGATCTTCAGCGGAGAAGCGGTTGTCACCTTGTAATACTCGTTGGCATAGTAGCGGTTCCCGAACTGTTCCCGCTCCAGCGGCGTCATGTCGTTGAAGTACTGCCGCATCACGTTCGCTTTGTTCCCATAATAGGTGCTGGAGGCTTTCAGCAGGACCGGGCCGAACAGTGTGCGGATGGAGAATGTTTCCTGCACTTCGGAGCGGCTCTGGTCGTTGGAATGGTCGTTCAGGTCGGTCAGTTCTGTTGTGCCGGGTGTGACGAGCAGACCTTTCAGCTCGTACGGGAAGGTGAGCAGCGTAAAGAGACCGCGCTGCTGCGTGAGCGTCGGGTCGAGCGTCTTGTTCCATTCCGGCAGATGCACCACCACGTGATTGAACAACCGCGGCGAGGGATGGAATTTCTCGATCTCATAGCCGAGTCCGGTATTGACGAGCGCCGGCACCGCCTGGATGCCGTTCCCGCGAAGCAGCGCGCAGAGCAGCAGCGTCTTGTCCTTGCAGTCCCCGAACCGCTGCCGGAAGACCTTGCGCGGCGGATTGGGCTGGTGGGAGTTGATCCCCATCTCGATGCCGAAGTAGCGGATATCATCCTGCACAAAGCGGAGCGCCGCCCGCACATAGTCCTGCCGTGAGGATGATCGCTTCTTCAGTTCATCGATCTTCGGCCGGAGTGCTTCGATCTCGGACTGCGGCAGGTCGAAAAGCGTCACCGCCCACTGCGCCACTTCCTTCCAGCTTTCATATTCCGTGATCTGCGCCCAGTCGAACGGGAAGTACCAGTACGGCAGATCGTCCTCCGGATGGAGCGGCTTCACCTTCTCCCCTTTCCAGATATATTCCGTCCCCTCGCCCGTTCGCTGCACCGCCGGCGGATGTTCCTTTCCGTGATACGATATATTCAGCGTCCGTCCCTCCGGGACCAGCACGCGGTAGTAGTACGAACCGACCGGCACCGGCCAATTGAACTGGAGATCGTCGTTGAACTTGTTCCGGAAGATCGGGTTCCAGCCGGTGATGGAGACGGAGAACTCCAGAACATCCCCCACCCGCAGGTCGTTCAGCAGCAGCACCGCGGTGAGGCGTCCGTCATACAGGTCCGCCTCCAGTCCCTCCTCCTGCTGGATCACCTGCAGGCGGGAGCGGTCCAGCAGCGGAATGATCGTCCCGTTGCGCACCGCATGGACCGTATGGAGCGTCAGCGTCTGATAGCTCGGGTCGAAAGAGAAGGTCAGTTTCGTCACATTCTGCAGTGCGGCGGTGGTGACGATCGACTGGACCGTCCGTTCATAGAAGGTTTGGGAAGCGAGGTCGTATTGCTGTTCCAGCAGCAGATTGTTGATGCCGGACGATTCGCTGCCGCTGCGGTCCGCCGGTTCGGAAGAATATCGTTGGGAAAGGACCCAGGAAGGGGAAGGCGCGAACACGACCTCTCTCCCCGCCGACAGCAGTGCAGGAAGCAAGAGCAGCAGGTAACTGAAGAGACGTATCCGCATTCCGGTCAACATCCGATGGAAGACACTTGATGGATCAAACTTTGAGAAGATACTATTCTTTTTAGAGGAAAGATAGAACGGAAGAGCAATTATCAAATAACAAATTCCAAATTCCAGACACGCAAGTCGACAAGCAAGAGAACATTCATAAAAGCTTTCCCGCAGATCACGCAGAAAACGCAGAAATAGAATAAAAAAAAGCGAATAAACAGTGAGGCAATATTTTAAAAGCTGTTTCCAGATTCCGGAGACGAAAGTCGAGGCGCAAGAAAATACTTTAAAAGCTATCCCGCAGATGACGCAGA
>JAVBYA010000445.1 GCA_030824295.1 Bacteroidota bacterium | reverse complement strand
TTTGCAGCATCCTGAAGATTCTTTACCGTCGCTTCATTGATGAGCGTCAAGGATGTCTTATAAAAATCGGGAGAACCGGCGAAGATGAATCCCTGCGCCAGGATGTCGGATTTTCCGCCGAATCCGCCGATACGTTCGATACCGCGGACGAAGCCAGCGATGCGCTGCGTCTTCACACGCTGCAGTTCCGTTTCGGTCGGTCCCTGCTCGATGAGCTTCTTCAATTCCTCATCGATCGCCTTCTCCACTGCTGTTAGATCGGCACCCGGTTTTGCGGTGACATCGATGTTGAACTGACTTGCGATCTCGCGGTCATCCACGAAGGAAGAAACGCTTGTTGCGATCTGATCGTCGTACACCAATCGTTTGTACAGGCGCGAGGTCTTTCCGGACGCCAGAACATCGGCAAAAAGATTCAGATATTGATTCTCAATGCTGGCATACTTGGGTGTGTTCCAAGATTTGAAGATACGGGCCTGCGGCACGCGATCCTCAGCGCGCTGACGGATCGTGCCTGTCAGTTTCGCGATGTTCTCTTCGTACTTCGCCACCGGAGGACCGGAAGGGATGTCACCGAAGAACTTCTGCATTTTCGCCTTGGCGGTCTTAACGTCGATATCCCCTGCCAGAACGACGACCGCATTCGCTGCGCCGTAATAACTCTTGAACCATTCCTTGACATCATCCAGTGATGCAGCATTCAGATCCTCCATCGAACCGATGACGGTCCAGGAATACGGATGGCCTGCAGGCCATGTCGCTTTCGTTGACATGTCGTATGCAACAGAATACGGCTGGTTCTCACCTTGGCGTTTCTCATTCTGCACCACGCCGCGTTGTTCATCCAGTTTCGCCTGGCTGATGGCACCGGTCAGATGTCCCATTCGGTCCGACTCCATCCACAACACGATATCAAGAGCCGATGTCGGAACGTTCTGGAAATAGTTCGTCCGGTCCTCGCTGGTTGTCCCGTTCAGATCCGTAGCGCCGATGCGTTCCAGCGCCTGGAAGTAGTCCGTATCGAAATTCTCCGATCCATTGAACATCAGGTGTTCGAACAGATGGGCGAAACCGCTCTTTCCGGGTTTTTCGTTCTTCGAGCCGACATGGTACCACACGTTGACCGCGACGATAGGTGCTTTACGGTCCTCATGGACCAACACGGTCAAACCATTGTCGAGTGTAAAGCGTTCGTACGGGATATTGATATCTGCGACCATGTTCTTGGATTGTGCTTTCACTTGGGAAAGCGAGATCATGGCGAGCAGGAGGAATAGACCGATGGTCTTCATTTCTTCTCCTTGGAGGTTGTGGAATAGAGTGATTGCGAAAGGTAATAAGGTCACGGCAATGGTATGAAGTTACGGAAAAAATGGAAAGATGTTATAATGAATGTATGGAGAATAACGAATTGTTACAATTGTTAAAAAACGTTGTCAAGGTTAACCTTGACAACGTTTTTATCTCTTCTCGTATGCTTTGTCGAACGTGTAATTCATCAACTGATTGACCGTATCGGAATTCCGATACTCAACAACAAACTTACGGTATTCCTCTGGTTTTGAGAAATATGCCGACTGCAATTGTTCATCCATCAAACCACCGCTCCTTTTCCCTATCCAGTCAGCGTAATTGGAATATTCCCACTGAATAGGATCATCAACGTATCCCGCCTCTACCGGATTCCGATGGACATATCGGACCACCTGTACCAGATACTCATCCGAATCGATGTGCTTCACTTTGCATTGTCCTTGGAACAGTGTCCCGTGTCTTCGGTAAACTTTGTTCATCCCCTGCACATACATATTGAACGACGTCCGAAGGAACCTACCGATCGAACCGGACTCATTCTGACTGAGGATCAAGTGATAATGGTTCGGCATCAGACAATATGCAGCGATGGTCACTCCATAGATATCCTTATAACGTTCAAAGATCGTGACCAGATACTCATAATTCTTGGGCTCATAGAAGATCTCAAGCGTATGGGCTCCGCGATTGAAGATATGGTAGTAATGTCCTGATTGATAGATCATAGTGCCCCTCTACATCCAAAGGTTCCGGTCAAGGCTTCGGTATTGAATGGCCTCGCTGAGATGCTCGGTCCGAATATCAGGTGAACCGGAGAGATCGGCGATGGTACGGGATACTTTGATGATACGGTCGTACGCACGAGCAGAAAGGCCGAGTTTTGTCATCGCCATTTTGAGCAATTCCTCACCGTCCCTGCCGATGACGCAGAACTCACGCAATTCGCGGGACTGCATAGAAGCATTGCTGAACAGATTCGGATGACCGCTGAACCGCTGCAGCTGCATCTCCCGGGCGGTCATCACCCGTTTACGGATCTCCGATGATGCTTCGCCGGGCCGTTTCTGTGAAAGTTCCGCCACTTTCACTGCCGGTACTTCGATATGGATATCGATACGGTCCAACAGCGGTCCGGAGACTTTTGCCATATACTTTTGGATCATCATCGGAGAGCATGTGCATTCATGGTTCGGATTGCCATGATTGCCGCAGGGACACGGATTCATCGCACAGACCAGCATGAAATTCGCCGGATACTCCACCGACATCTTCGAGCGGCTGATGGTCACCTTGGCATCCTCCAGCGGCTGGCGCATCACTTCCAGAACATTGCGGGCGAATTCCGGCAGTTCATCCAGGAACAGAACTCCGTGGTGCGATAACGAGATCTCACCCGGCCGCGGAATGGTCCCTCCTCCTACTAGCGCAGAATCGGAAATGGTATGATGCGGTGAACGGAACGGCCGCTGTGAGACCAGTGCCGAACCGGGCGTGAGCAGGCCGGCAACGGAGTGGATCTTGGTGGTCTCGATGCTCTCTTCGAATGTGAGCGGAGGCAGGATCCCCGGAAGCCGACGTGCAAGCATTGTTTTACCGGAACCGGGAGGACCGATCATGATGATGTTGTGTCCGCCGGCAGCGGATACTTCCAGCGCACGCTTCACATTCTCCTGTCCTTTCACATCGGAGAAATCCTGGTGATACCGCGTCTCGATGGCGAAAACTTTCCGCATGTCCAGTTTGAGCGGAGCGATCTCGGACCGTTCTTCCAGGATATCGATCGCGTCCATGAGTGTCTCTGCGCCATACACATCGATCCCCTCCACCATGGCCGCTTCGTTCGCATTTTGTTTTGGAAGGATGATGCCGCTGATCCCCTTCTTCTTCATTTCAACTGCGATGGGAAGAATGCCGTGGACCGGACGGAGTGTCCCCTCCAACGACAATTCACCCAGGATCAAAAGTTTCTTCAGCCGGTCATCCCTTACTTGTCCGCTCGATGCCAGCATCCCGATCGCGATGGGAAGATCGAACGAGGATCCCTCCTTCCGCACATCG
>JAVBYA010000347.1 GCA_030824295.1 Bacteroidota bacterium | reverse complement strand
GGAGCGGTGTCGATCACGGAGTTCGGGCCGACGAATGCGCTCCCGACCACGGTCCCTTCATGCTGCAGTTTCACACCGTCATCCAGCGCATCCAGATGTGCTTCCTGGTATTCATTCAGATTGCCGACGTCGCGCCAGTATCCTTCAGCGATGTATCCGTACAGTCCCATGTCCTGTTCCAGCATGGCGGGGAAGAGGTTCTTGCTGAAGTCGAATTCCTTTTGGTACGGGATCAGTTTCAGCACCTCCGGTTCGATGATGTAGATGCCGGTGTTGATGGTATCGCTGAACACTTCCCCCCAGGAAGGTTTTTCCAGGAAGCGGGTGATCTTGCCGCTGCTGTCCGTGATGACCACGCCGAACGCGAGCGGATTGGTGGCGCGCGTCAGCACGAGTGTCGCTTTCGCTTTCTTCTCCTCGTGGAACTGGATCGCTTTCGTCAGATCGAAATCGGTCAGCACGTCACCGCTGATGATGATGAAACGCTCATCCAGAAAATCGGCGGCGTTCCGGACGCTTCCGGCGGTGCCGTAATCGGCTTCCGCTTTGCGGTACTGCATGTTGATGCCGAACTTCGATCCATCCCCGAAATATCCGGTGATGATGTCCGGCTGATAGAAGAGTGTGGAGACGATATCCGTGATGCCGTGACGCTTCAGCAGGTCCACGATGTGCTGCATCATCGGTTTGTTCATCATCGGGACCATCGGTTTGGGGATGTTGCAGGTCAGGGGACGGAGGCGGGTGCCGAAACCGCCGGACATAATGACTGCTTTCATAGGGATACTCGGTTGGTCGTGGTTGGAAAATACTACCATGAGTGTAGGTAAAAATTGAAATCGGTGCAACATCTATTTTGCCTGTAAAAATGACACTCCGCCGCTTCCTCTGTGAGAAACACCTCTGCTGTGCATTGACTTTAGAGCGGAATTTCGGTAAATTCACCAAGTTTTTTGCGGTTTCTCAACGTTCAAGGACTCATGAATGCCGGACAAAGTACGGGGCCGTTTTCGATCTAATACGTTGCAACCGCTATTAGATGAGATGGTTCTCGCCGGCGCCGGAGTCCTTCTCGTTTTTACAGGCATCTTCAGCATCGTGCCGTTGACCAGCATCGCTTCCGTTGGCATCGGCGCTTTTCTTTTCTACGCTGCATATTCGGTCTACCGCGGCAAACACATCCGGGAGAGTGCTCCGAACTTCGACGACGAAGGATCGCCGCAGGAGGTCCATTCATTCCGCCGTGAAGCAGCACTCGTTCCTGACACTGACGAGCTGATGACGGAGCAGGAAGAGTACGAAGAGGAACCATGGCAGCAGCCGGAGGAACCATTCGTTCCGGTCACGACACAACAGCGTTCACCGCAGCGCAGTGAACCGGCGAAGACCGCGTTCACCGTCTCTGCACAGGAATATTTCGAGGAGATCCAACGACAGCCGATGAGCCAGGCCGAACCACAGAGTGAATTCAATACCCTGCTCGTCAAAGCGCTGCAGATCGTGAAAGAGGTATGCTTTGCGCATTCCGTCACCTTCTTCTGGGTGAAGGGCGAGACGCGTCAACTGGTGCTGGAAGCGAAAGTGACCGATTCCGATGCGTTCAATCAGGAACGGAAGATCCCGATCGGTTCGGATATCGTCAGCCGCATTGGTGTGAACGGACAACCGCAGCTGGTGAACAATATCCTGCCGGAGACCGAGCGGGACATCCTCTGCTATTACAAGAACTTACAGGAGATCCGTTCCTTCATCGGCGTGCCGGTGTTCTATGCCGGGGACCAGTCGGGGCAGCCGATCGCAGTGCTGGCGGCGGACAGTAAAGCGCCAGATGCATACGGTGAAGAATCGTTCGCGATCCTCACGCATGTGTCGAGGCTGATCTCCTCCATGCTCATCAGCTATACGGAGAAGTACGATCTGTTCGCCGATGTGAAGCTGATCGAAGCCGGATCAAAACTGAAGAAACGGATCACGGACCATCCTCCCATCACCGCGGTGGTGAATGCGCTCTCTGAAGAGTTGGAGAACCTCATCCCGTGGGAATCGATCACCGTCGTGCTCTATGATGATGCGCAGCGTGAATGGGGAGTGGCGTCTGTGCGTGTGCGCGGCAATGACCGTTTCGTATCGCCGAAACAATTGGTGGACGTGGAGAACAGCATCGTGGGCCGCTGCATCCGGACCAACAGTGTGCAGACCGTGGATCTCACCAAGAACAAAGAGATGGTCTTCAACGACCACGAACGTGCCTCCGATGTATTGAAGAACGGAACGATGGTCGTGGTGCCGGTCTCCTCCGGCGGGAAGAGTTTCGGAGCGGTCGTGGTGACGGAACGGAGATCCAACGCATATTCCAAAAAGGATATCGCCGCGGTGCAGTTCCTGGCCTCCATCATTGCGCCGGAGTTCGAGATCTTCGAACTGAACACGATCCTGAACGAGCATATCGCGCTGGATGAACTGACCGGCACGCTCACACGGAAGTTCTTCGCGTCCCGGCTGGATGAGGAATTGTACCGCGCAACGGACCGTGAAGAGGACCTGAGTCTGGTCTTTGTGACCGTGCATAATCTGTCCGACGTGCAGCAGCGGTACGGGGACGACGGACGCGATGCGGCGCTCGTCCATGTCGCGCGGCACCTTCGGGCGAGTGTCCGTCCGTACGATGCGGTCGGACGCTACGACGCAACGACATTCACCATTACGCTGGCGGACACGATCGCGAATGATGCCTATCTCTGGGCGGAGAAACTCCGCAACGCCATCGCAGGAAGCATCGTCTCTGCCGGACGCAAAAGTTTTTCCATCACCGTCACCATCGGCATCAGCGGAGCTTCCGCGAAGATGACCGGTGCGGAACTGGTGAAGAACGCTTCGCATGTGCTGGAACTTGCGAAGAAAGCGGGCGGCAATATCGTGCGGGTATTCTAATGACAACGAACGGTTCGGTCATCTGTATCGTATTGGACGGCGTCGGCATCGGTGCCGCGCCGGATGCGCATCTGTACCATGACGAGAACGCCAACACGTTCTGCAACACGGCGGCGGCGACCGGCGGACTGACCATGCCGAATATGGCGGCGCTCGGTCTCGGCAATATCGCTCCTATTCAGGGTGTTCCTCCGCAGCATCCTTCCCGCGGGAACGTCGGGAAGATGCAGGAGGTTTCCAAAGGAAAGGACAGCACCACCGGACACTGGGAGTTCTCCGGCATCATCATGGAGAATGACTTTCCGTACTATCCGAACGGATTCCCGAAGGAAGTGGTCGATACATTCTGCCGGCTCACCGGCTGCGGCGGCATCCTTGGGAATTCGGCGGCATCGGGAACGGTGATCATCGAACAGCTCGGCGAAGAACATGCGCGGACAGGATTCCCGATCGTCTACACCT
>JAVBYA010000324.1 GCA_030824295.1 Bacteroidota bacterium | reverse complement strand
AGTTCGCCGATCCGTTTTCTGTCCACATCGATGAAACCGACCACCGAGTATCCCCCGCCGATCTTCGCCCGGAGTTTCCTCAGAATGTCCTGACCGGACTGCTGGATACCGACGATCAGCGTGCGGCGTCCGAACAGGGTCGTGCGGGAGGATTTCTCGCCGAATCCAAGCACCCGCAGTACGAGGCGCCAACCCGGGATAATGAGCAGCGAGAGCGATCCGGAGATAAGGATGATCATGCGGCTGAAAGCGAAATCCTTCCGGAATGCGACGAGCGCAGCGATGATGGTGAACCCGGTGAACACGGCAACGAACGAACGTGAGACGGAGAGTTTGAATTCGGTATATGCCCCCGACACCAGCAGCGTGAAGAAGATGATGAACGATGGGACAACGAACGTCCAGGGATACGCGTAGTGCGGAAAGGAGAAGATGGCATCCTTCCGGATGTATTCACCGATCAGAATGGTCAGCACGACAATGAGCATGTCCAGCGCCGCGATGCTGCCGGGACGGACGAGCCGGGCGGCATTCGCCAGCATCCTGCGGACATGGATGCCGGAATAGATGAACCATTCGAACATCGGCGTGCCGGTATGGTGCTTCCGGACGAACAGGCGCATCGCCTGATAAAAGACCTTCAGCTCGTCGATATCGCTCCGCTTGGTGCTCTCCCCTTTGTAATGGATGATGGAGGTGGTCGGCACGTAATACACTTTTTTACCGGAGCGCTGCACGCGGAAGCACCAGTCGAGGTCCTCGCCGTACATGAAGAAGGTCTCATCCAGTCCGCCGATGGTCTCGTACACCTCGCGCGAGACCATCATGAATGAACCGCTGACGGCATCCACTTCGTAGGTGTCATCCGGATCGAGATAGGTCAGGTTGTACCGTGCGAAGATCTTCGACTTCGGGAAGAGTGCGCTGAGTCCAAAGGTCTTCGTGAATGCGGTCCATGGAGTGGGGAAACTGCGGCGGCACGGCAACTGCAGGGAGCCGTCCGGATTGAGGATCTTGCAGCCGACCATTCCGGCATCGGGATGTGAGCGGAAGAAATCGATGAGCGCGGTGAAGGTATCCTCCTGCACCAGCGTGTCCGGATTCAGCAGCAGCAGGTACTTCCCGGTGGAGAGTTTGAGCGCCTGGTTGTTGGCCTTCGCGAAACCGGCGTTCACGGTGTTCGCGATGAGATTCACCTGCGGGAAGTTCTTCCGCACGAGTTCGACGCTGCCGTCATCGGAAGCATTGTCCACCACGAAGATCTCGGAGGTGAGTCCTTCCAGCGCCTTGCTCAGGGAGATGAGGGCGTTGTTCAGGAATTCCCGGACATTGTAGTTGACGATAATGACGGAGATATCCATGGGCCTTTTACAGTCGGTTGAAGATGCTGCGCGCTTTGAGACGCCACACCATGAACGCCGCTTCGTAGACGATCTTCTTGTTCATCTTTGAAACACCGACGCGCCGGTCCACGAACACGATCGGGATCTCCTTGATGATGAACCCTTTCCTCCACGCCATGAAATTGGTCTCGATCTGGAACGCATAGCCGTTGGAACGGAGACCGTCGATGTTGATCGTCTCCAGCACCTTCCGCTTGTAGCATTTGAAGCCGGCCGTAGCATCATACACCGGCATACCGGTGATGATGCGGGTGTAGATGTTCGCAGAATAGCTCAGAATGAGCCGTTTCATAGGCCAATTGACCACATTCACCCCTTTGATGTATCGGGAGCCGATCACCACATCGCATTGGTCCATCTTGCTGAGCATCACCGGGATCTCTTTGGGATTGTGCGAGAAATCAGCATCCATCTCAAAGACGAAATCGAACTTGTGCTGGATGGCGTATTTGAACCCGGCAACGTATGCTGTTCCGAGTCCCATCTTCCGTTCGCGCTGGATGATATGGATGCGCGGATTGGTCTGCATCATGCGCTTCACGATATCCGCCGTTCCGTCCGGCGAATTATCGTCCACGATCAGCACCTCCACCATGTCGGTCTGCTGCAGCACCTCGGTGATGATGTTCTCGGCATTCTGTGATTCGTTGTACGTCGGGATGATGACAAGGGCTCTGGACATTAGTTACCTTTTCCGGCTAACATGACATAAAAGGTCATGATCAGGATCTTGATATCCATCCTGAATGACATGTTTTCAATGTAGAATAGATCGAAGCGTACTTTGGTGCGCACATCATCGATCGATGTATCATATCCCTGTTTGATCTGCGCCCAGCCGGTGATCCCCGGCTTCACGGAGAGACGGCGTTTGTAGAGCGGTATCTCCTTGGACAGCATCTCAACGAAATGCGGGCGTTCCGGACGGGGACCGACCAGACTCATCTCGCCCCGCAGCACGTCATAGAATTGCGGGATCTCGTCCAACCGTGTCTTCCGCAGGAACCGACCCACCGGAGTGATACGGGGATCGTTCTGTGTTGCCCAAACGGGACCGGTCCGTGATTCAGCGTCCTGGTACATAGAACGGAATTTATGCATTCGGAACGATCTTCCATTCTTCCCGACCCGTTCCTGACTGTAGACAAGTGGACCGGGGGAATTCACTTTGATCGCAATGGCCACGAACATCCAGAGCGGAGCAGAGAACATCAGGATCAGGAGCGAGACGGTGAGATCCATGATCCGTTTTGCACTCTCTTCCCACGGCTGCATGATATGCGGCATGATCTCGATCAGCGGAAAGCCGTAGATCTGATTCGTTCTCGCCTGACCGGAGATGATATCGTACATATCCGGGATGATCTTGATGGACACATCATATCCTGTGGAACGCGATACGACTTCCAAAACGAGGTCCCGCTGCTGCGAATCGAGCGCGATCAGAATGCTCCGGATACCGTGTTTCTCTATGATGGAGCCCAGGTTGTCCATCGCGCCGAGCACAGGCAGCGGCAGATCCGCCGTCGGCTGTCCGGTGGACACGAACCCGTTCACCTTGTACCCCAATGCGGGATACTGCTTCACCGATTCGAGCAGTTCCGTTGCTTTGGCACCGGTGCCGATGATGATGGTCTCGCTCTGTCCGATGCCGCGCATCAGCAGACGTTTGCGGAAACTGCGGATCACAATGCGTCCGATACCGACGAAACCGATCATCAGCACCCAGTACATCGCGATCACGGAACGGTTCGCGGAATAGGTCGCATTCCGCTCGTCATCGAAGAAGATCACAAAGAACATCACGATGCAGCCGGCAGAGATAGCCCGCATCACGGCGGCGAACTCATCTGTCCGTGATTTTGCGTACCATGCGCGGTACAGACCGAAGAACATGAACACGGCAAGCCAGAACAGGTACATCACCGTCATCGGCAGGATGAGGTCAGGCTTCGCCTGCAGTTCGATGATGCCGCTCTCCACCCGGAGCAGATAATAGCAGA
>JAVBYA010000022.1 GCA_030824295.1 Bacteroidota bacterium | reverse complement strand
GGCACGCGCACACAACATCCTGAAATGATATGCCGTTCGATATCGCACTGAATATACCCGGTATCATCAGCGCAGCGGTCGTCTGCTTCGCCTTCCTGGCGCTTTGGACCTCCGATGCGCTGTTCGGTCCGCTGCTGCGGAGGTTCCGCACAGGCACCCCTGCGCCGTTGACCCTCGCAAAGTTCGGTGTGCAGGGAAGTGTTGTGCTGCTTTTCTGTGTCGTGATGGAAGTGTTCGTCGATTCGATCGGCGCGGTCGGGATGAACCAGGGAGTGTACGTTGGAGTGGCGGTCTGGCTCCTCATCTCGTTGATGCATCTTACGGTGTCGTTCCGTTTCGACCTCCGGTCCATGGCTGTGAAAGGGATCTATTCCGCCTATTTTCTCGTTGCGTCCGTTATCGCAGCGGCATTGTTATCCATGTGGAGATAAAATGAGATCGTTCTGTGCAATGCTGGTCCTGTTCACCGTCACACTCACTGCAGCGCCTCCTTCGCCGAAACTCGTCGTGTTCCTTTCAGTGGACCAGATGCGCGCCGATTATTTCGACCGGTATGGCAAGTATTTCACCGGCGGACTCCACCGGCTGCATGCGAAAGGGATCGTGTACACGAATGCTGATCTGAACTATGCCACGAGTGAGACCGGTCCGGGACACGCATCGCTCGGTACGGGCAGTTATCCTTCGGCGAGCGGCATCCATGCGAACGACTGGATCGATCCGGAAACGAAGAAGAATGTGTATTGTGTGGAGGATTCCACTGCCGGTCCGGTGGACGGTCTCGGCGGCGGTTTCTCGCCTCGGAATCAGGTCGTTCCGGCCATCGGCGATTGGCTGAAAGATTCACCCAAAGGGAAGAACTCGAAGGTTGTTTCGATCTCTTCCAAGGACCGCGCGGCGATCCTGATGGGGGGATGGAAACCGGACGGAGCGTATTGGTATTCGCGGAAGAGCGGCACGATGACCACGTCCGATTACTACATGTCCACAATGCCCGCATGGGCAAAGGAGTTCAATGCTTCCGGCTGGATCGAGAAGAAGGTGCCGGACGTGTGGGAGCGTCTCTTGCCGGCGGCGGAATACGAGAAGATCGGTCCGGATGAATTTGCAGCAGAACAGCAGTGGGGGGACGATACATCGTTCCCGCATCCGTTCGCGGAAGGGAAGAAGAAGGACCAGATCATGGGGAGTCCGTTCGGGGACCAGCTGCTGATGGAATTCGCATTGGCGGCCGTGAACGGAGAGAAGCTCGGCCAGCGGGGAAGTGTGGATGTCCTTTGCGTGTCGTTCTCCAACTGTGATTATGTCGGTCATGGATTCGGACCGGACAGTCACGAGCTGCTCGACCTGCTGGTCCGGCTGGACCGTCAGCTGGAGATCTTCTTTGCGGAGCTGGATGCGCGTGTCGGCAAGGATAATTACGTTGTTGCCTTGAGCGCGGACCATGCGGTCTGTCCGCTGCCGGAGTTCACGTCTGCATACCGCAACACTCCTGCCAAGCGTTACATCTATAATGAGGACATCAAACCGAAACTCGATTCTCTCTCTTCACTGCTGAAGTATGAATTGGATACCTCCGAAGATGTGCTGATCAAGAACAGCTTCATCAATTACTCACTGGCGGTGAAGGATGGATGGGATACGCTCGCATTGCAGCGGGAGATCACCAAGGGACTCTTGGGCATTGATGCGTTCGTGGATGTGTATTTCCGTCATGAAATGCTCGGCACTGCCCCGTCCGACAAAGCGTACATCCAAAAATACCGGAACAGTTACTTCGCACCGCGCGGCGAGGATTTTCAGTATCGTATCCGCGAGAACTGCATCATCTCTTCCCGCTCGTTCGGCACAACGCATGGCTCACCGTATCGATATGACACGCACATCCCGCTTCTGTTCTGGTGGAACGGCGTCAAACCGCAGAAGGTCGCCCGCGAGGTACACTCGGTGGATGCTGCACCGACGTTGGCGAAGATCGCCGGTATCCCGCTCCCGGCACGATTGGATGGTGTACCGCTGAAGGAAGTGGTGAAGTAGAACAGCTGTCAGTTATCAGCTATCAGTTTACAGCGCAAAAGATCCGATCGCAAGTAATCGCTCTTTGCATGATTTCCTGCGCAGTGTCTCATCTACTCCAATACTCAACGACTCATCTACTTCACATAGATTGTTCTTCGTTGATCGAACATTATTTTGCCTAAGCTTACCCCCAAGATCATCCTTGAAGGGACCCGTCTCACCAAAAAGACGGACCTCGCCTTCGCGCTGAACGAGCATCCCCGCATCGTCGGTCCCCGTAAGTACCGTTATCATTCACCGCTGGTCTCAGGAGAGTGGTGCGCGTTCACGAATTTCCCCTGGGGACGCGGACTCATCAATTTCGAGCAGCAGGAAGAACAGCAGGCGATGGAGACCTATCACACCTGGCTGCGGTTGTTCGAACTGCAGCGGTACTATTCCTGGGTCGTGGACCGGTTCCACATCTCCACGATGATGCACCAGCAGCTCTATTGCGGACGCACGTACGATCTGCGGTGGATCGAAGAACGCCTCCTTCCGCTCGGGTTTCACCTCGTCATGTGCCGCCGCTCTCCAGATACGTTCGCTGCGGCCAGAGAAGAACGGCTGAAGGTATCCGGTAACCCCTCGCAATACGATGATCTGTCCATCTTCATCAAGGAGCAGGAGTTCATCGAATCCCTTGTCGCACGCTCGATTCTTCCTACACTTATACTGGATGTATCCGTTCAGGACATTCCCGCATTAAGCAATACAGTCGCAGATTGGATGGAAGAGCGGGGCGGGCTGTATAGCCAATAATAAGGGATAAAAAGTGTCGAACGCCCTTTTGAGTGTAATGTATCCCTCCAGGGAATTGCAAATTCTCCTCTTTCCCCTCAAATTTTGATAATTTTGCAATGTGTAATTTGCAATAGTTGTCGTTCTTTCAAGGTCTCTTGACTCCCTCCATTTGAAACCTTAAATTATAAGCGGTTTAGTGGGTTATTGAAACCGTTACTTTAAGGCAGGCGACTTTCGTCCAGAGGGATTTGTGAAGAGATTCTATTTATTGGCATTTTTTATCGTTTTCGTCAGTTTTGCCGATGCGCAGCAGTCGTCGGGAGAACTGCAGGAAGAACAGGACTACGCATTCGCGTACGGTCTGTTCGACGATAAATTGTATCAGCTTTCTTTCGAGCAATTCCGCAAGTTCATCGATCAGTATCCGAACAGTGTGAAACGTCCGGATGCGATCTTCCTTTCCGGTGAATCCCAGTTCCGTCTGGAACAATATTCCTCCGCCATCGCCATCTTCAAGAATTTCACGCAGGAATATCCCCGGCATAAACTCCGCATCGATGCCTTGTTCCGCCTCGGCGAAATGAACTACGCTCTGGCTGCCTATA
>JAVBYA010000023.1 GCA_030824295.1 Bacteroidota bacterium | reverse complement strand
TCCTTCCTGTGACGACCGTGGAGAGTGCATTCCTGTTGAAGGAAGGGAAGTGCGTGGAGAGCACAGACTTTGGAGAACCATTGTGGGGGATGCGCGAAACGGAATCGATGGCGATGGTTCCGTCATTCGAACGGGTCACTTTAACGAATGAGATGGTGGAAGCACCGATGCAAACGCCAACAGCCTCTTTCATGTTCGTCCTGCCATATTGATGCCGCGTGAGAGATGCATTCCGTTCCTAGCGTATATCCTTCCATTGCTTCGAATAGGACCTCTGGAGGTACATCACATACAGTGAATTCAGGGTCCATAAGAGGATCGTCCTGATGTACCCCTGGTCCCGGAATCTGCGCGGCGATTCGAGCACGGTCAATGCATCGATGAACCGGATCCGGCCCAGTTTCGCTAAACGGGTGTACAGCTCAAAATCCTCTCCGGCCATCAGATGACCGCGGTAACCGCCGACCTGATCGAAGGCAGTGCGCTTCATGATCTGGCATTCACCGCGGCACATGCCCATGCCGACCGCATTCAGCAGCCGCACATACTGATTGTGGATCGCATAGAAGATAGTGTCGATCCAGATCCTCTCTTCCGGGAACACATCGATCCTGCATGCCAACGCCGGAGCATCGGAGTGCCGTGTGCTGCCGGTTCCCCATAGAAACACGAACTCCAGGAAGGCATCAACGTCCTGAATGATGGTATCACCGTTCAGAAACATGAGGATGGACCCCCTGGCGTGTGCTGCTCCGTCATTCCTTCCCTGTGCGATCCCTTGACGTGCCGTACCGGTGTACTGTACGATGCAATCCGCATACCGCCTGGAGATATCGATGGTCTGTTCATCGCTGCCGCCGTCGCTGACGATCAGTTCCAATTGAAACCGAGCTTTACGTTCCGGCGTGAAGACCTTCAAACAACGCTCGAGGATCTTCTCTTCCTGATACGTCGGTACGATGACGCTGATCAATGGTAGGGTGTTCGATTCTAACCGCTGAATGATGATGCTCAAGGAATTCGTATCCGGGATCGAATTGCGTGTGACGGAAAAAATGAAATAATGACCGGTCGTATCAAGCGGCCGTCTGAATACATTGACGGCGATCAGCAAAGAACGATGGAGACTGATGTGAATGCTTTTCTTCACACAGGTCCGGAGCCGCAGGCATGCTGCGAAAGCCCATTATTAAATAAGACCTACAAGTCTAGTGCCAATCGCATTTGCGACCCATCGGGACCAATTACGGCATTGGCAGCATCCGGTATTTCTAAATATGGGAATGCACATAGACCGATTTTCAAGATTGAAGAAACACCGGACAGAGCACCGGAGATCACGTGGGGGGGGGGGTGAAACAAAATGGTGCAATGGGAATCCCTTCATAAATAACTGCCCGAGCCCCTTTCCACAGCGGAGTATTTATTGCATATTGATTCCAGACAATCTTATCTGGAATCGACTTTTTGCGGTGGTCCTTTCCGGGGCTCTGTTCACGTGTTCGAACAACCGCAGTGATCACATTCACTAATCCAAGGTTCGGTGCTTCCGCTGAGCTGCCTTCCAATCCTGTCTTCATCGATGCACGGTCGATGAACGTGTCACTTCATTACAGTGCAAGCACGCACTATCACCATCTTTCAGGAGACCCAATGAACAAATTAAAAAGCATGCACTGGACTGTATCTCTGAGCCGTGCCGTATTCTGGTCTGTCTTGGTGTGCGGTTGGACATCGCTGTCTGCACAGCCCAGCATGAAGATCCGAATGAATGACAATTCAACCATGAAGATCAAGATCAGCGATATTGATACGATCAAATTCGGGTATTCTATCGGGGATACAGCGTTAGGCGGAGTTGTGTTTTACGTTGACGGGACGGGATGGCATGGACTCGTAGCAGCACCCGCAGATCAGGGGACAATGGCCTGGACTCCGGGCGGTCAAACAGATTGTAATGCCTCGTATGACGGCCTGTATTACGGATCATGGAATACTGACAATATTGTTTTTCGGTATCAACAATCCGGAACATACGCTGCTTACAGTTGCTATGCCAAATCATTAAGCGGTTACACAGACTGGTATCTGCCCTCGAAGTATGAATTGAATCTTCTCTTTGAGCAGCGCAGTGTTGTCGGAGGATTTTCCAATGATGTGTATTTTAGTTCCTCAGATAATCCCGAATGGCCTGAGGAACAAGTGTGGGCCCAATACTTCTATGATGGCGGCTATGGAAATGGTTACCAATTCTTGGGGAGCCAGGGACAGTCGTTCCGTGTCCGTGCCATCCGCGCTTTTTAATAGTGTGATCGTTTCCCATGGCGGTGAAATGATAGAATGCCAAATCTCATACCTCGGAATGATGAATTATGAAAATTCAGAACAATAGATCTGTACATCGGCATCTGGCGATGATTGTGGTGTTTGTCTTGATGTCCGGACAACGATCGACGGCACAGTCATATTTTAACTTGAATTTTGTTAACAGTACGAACAAGTATTCCCTTATCACTGAGGTGAAGTCGATCACGTTCAATGAAAGCGGCGGTATTGTCGTCAAAAAAACCGATAACAGCATCGGCACGGAAACACTGAATCTGATCAAAAGCATCACGTTGGACGGAACGGACGGCGGAGGGACGCCACTTCCGGTGGAACTCGTTTCGTTCACCGCCGCATCAGCATCGGGGATAACGACATTGAAATGGACGACCGCAGTCGAGGTGAACAATTATGGTTTTGAAATAGAAAGACAATTATCAAATTATCAAACTACTCACTCACAAAATTCATTGTGGGGGAAAGCATGTTTTGTGGAGGGGAGCGGAACCATCAACGTGCCAAAGGAATATTCTTATACGGACAAAAACATCAGGCCGGGAAAATATTCTTACCGCTTGAAACAGATCGATCGGGAGGGGAAGTTCGAATATTCGCAGCAGGTGGAGGTGACGGTCACCGGTGCGCCGAAGGAGTTCGCGCTGGAACAGAACTATCCGAATCCGTTCAATCCGACAACAGCCATCGGCTTTCAGCTGTCAGCAAGGGGAACGACAACACTCAAAGTGTATGATGCCATAGGCAGGGAAGTAGCAACATTGGTGAATGAAGTGAAGGAAGCCGGAACATACGCCGCAACATTCGATGGTTCGAAGCTCTCGAGCGGTATCTATTATGCGACTTTAGAGAATGGCGGGAACAAGCAATTGATCAAAATGCAGATGCTGAAGTAGCAATGCAGAGAACAGGACCGGTCCTGCGGAGCAAGCAATAATAGGGACACGCTCACGTCCGGCATTCGAACTACAGCCGCAGTTACGGATATGGACAAAACAGCAATGCCGCATCACTAGATGCGGCATTGTCGTTTATGCTTGCGAAATACAGCGAACTGGTGCTATTTCAGATCGAAGCGGTCCAGGTT
>JAVBYA010000165.1 GCA_030824295.1 Bacteroidota bacterium | reverse complement strand
ACTGGCAGCCGATAGGGTGCATCGGGAAACGGATGTGCCTGCCGATGTTTGCAAAGGAGAAGGGTGCGGCATGACCGAGGCCCCGTTCTTTTCTTTGCATAGAGAACGGGGCATTCACTTTTAATAGACCGGGAGTTGTCATGAGTGGAATTCCAAAACGCTACCAGGAACTGATGGCACGATTTCCGGGTGTCGGAAGCGCATATGAGGCATTGGGGGAAGCGGTCCATACTGCCGGACCGTTGGATGAACGGACGCGAGTACTAATCAAGATCGCTGTCTCCACCGGGGCACGGCTGGACGGTGCTGTCCAATCGCACGTTCGCAAGGCACGGAAGGCAGGCGTCACGTATGAAGAGATGATCCACGTCATCCTGCTCGCGCTACCGACCATCGGATTCCCGGCGATGATGTCCGCTTTGAAAGCAGTAGACGCAGTGATGCTTCCCTCAAGTAATGATAGTGAGGCGCAATGAACGGTATGGAATGGTTCACTGGTACTGCCGTACTCATCATCGCACTCCTCTATTCTATTGTAGGTCATGCCGGCGCATCCGGTTATATTGCCGTACTGGCATTGGCAGGAACACCTGCGGAAGAACTGCGATCGAGTGCACTCGTGTTGAATATTCTGGTCTCGCTGATCACGACCGTGCAGTTCCTTCGGAACGGTCACTGGTCCGCGCGGCTGTTCTTCCCGTGCACCATGGCTTCCGTCCCGCTTGCGGCTCTCGGCGGAACTATTACTCTTCCTGCCTCGGTACTCCATATGATCATCGGTCTTGTTTTGATGTACGCTGCCGCCGTAATGGTCGTACGGGCGCATGAGTCGGAGAGCTTCACCGTGCCACCTCTACCGGTCCTGTTCCTGCTTGGCGGGACCATCGGTTTCGTGTCGGGAATGATCGGCGTCGGCGGCGGTATCTTCTTAACGCCGGTCCTGATCGCGATGCGATGGGCTGGAACGAAGACCGCAGCGGGGGTCTCATCTGTGTTCATCCTTCTGAATTCCCTGGCCGGATTGGCCGGCGCAGCGTACGGCGGAGGGATCCATCTTTCGGCACACATGCTGATTATGGCCGTAGCAGTGGCCATTGGCGGCGGGATCGGCGCCACGCTCGGGAGCGGCCTGCTCTCTGTGGTTTCACTGAAACGGACATTGGCAGCGGTCCTGATCGTGGCAGCCGGAAAGCTCATGCTCGTATGAAGCCATTCTGTGACTCCTTCGGACGTACGCATTCCTATCTCCGCGTCTCGGTGACCGATGCATGCAATATGCGCTGCACCTATTGCGATCCCTCGCACACAGGGCGTTTTGCGAACGACCGTTTATTGAGCATGCAAGAGATCCTGCGCATCGTTCGATTGTTCGTTACGGGTCATGGGATCACGAAATTGCGGTTGACCGGCGGAGAACCGATGGTACGCAGGGATATCCTCCAGCTATTCAGGGGTATCGGGGAGCTGAAGACGACCTATCCTCTCACTGTCGGTATGACGACGAACGGAACACTGCTCTTCGACCATCTCCCCTCACTCCGTGCACTGGGGCTCGATGCACTCAATATCAGTCTCGATTCTCTCGATCGTGACCGCTTCCACTCCATCACCGGTATGGATGCACTGCCTCACATTCTGGAGTCGTTTCGACGTGCTCAAGAATTGGGATTCCCCTCCGTGAAAGCCAACGTCGTCATCATGCAGGGTGTGAACGACCATGAGATACCTGATTTCGTACGCTTTGCTGCAGAACATTCGTTGACCGTACGCTTCATCGAGTATATGCCGTTTGCGAAGAACAAATGGGAATCGGACAGATTCATTGACTTTCGTTCGATGAAACAGATCGCCGAACAGGAAGGAACACTGATCCCGATGGCCTATCAGCCGCATTCCGTTTCGAAGGATTTCCGCATCGCCGGAACGAACGGCATGGTCAGCTTCATCTCATCCGTTTCCGACCACTTCTGCGGCGGGTGCAACCGTCTGCGTCTGACGGCGGACGGACAACTCCGCACCTGTCTATTCGCTCTTCCGTCTATGGAAACGGACCTCCGAACGCTATTACGCAGCAGGGAGGGCTCGGACGAAGCAATCGCCGATGCTGTCAGGAACGTACTCAAGAACAAATGGGAGAAACATCCCGATCCCGACACCATTGTTTCGACACAGCACAGCGTCATGCGCGCCATAGGAGGATGACTTGGAATTGACCCATCTTGATGCGAAAGGGAATGCCGTGATGGTGGATGTCGGTGATAAACCGGTCACGCGGAGGACCGCCGTCGCCACAGCAACGGTCCTTCTGGGACAGATCGTACTCACCCTTGTCCGCAACGGCGCGCTTGCGAAAGGGGATGTGCTGACCGTGGCACGACTCGCTGGGATCCAGGCAGCGAAGAGGACCGCTGAATTGATACCGCTGTGCCATCCTCTTTTTGTGACATCGGCGGATGTACGGATGTTGGTCGACGATGACCGGCATGCCGTGCTGATCACTGCAACGGCGTCCGCAGTCGGGCAGACAGGTGTGGAAATGGAAGCACTGACCGCGGCAACTGTCGCCGCACTCACTGTCTATGACATGTGCAAAGCCGTAGACAAATCGATCACCATCACCGATATCCGGTTGCTTCAGAAGACCGGAGGAAAAAGCGGAGAGTATCATGCCAAATGAATTGAACGTCCATGGACGGATCGTTGCGATCTCCACGAGCAAACGGAAGGGGATCCCCAAATCGAACATCGAATCGGTCCGGCTGATCGAGAATTTCGGACTGGAGGGGGATGTTCACGGCGGCAATTGGCACCGCCAGGTGAGCTTCCTGGCATTGGAAAGCATCGAATCCATGCGCGCGAAAGGATTGCCCAATCTCCGTCCGGGGGCATTCGCAGAGAATATCACGACCGAGTTCATCGACATCCCGCACCTCACCGTCGGATGCCGCGTCCGGATCGGCGAGGAGGCTGAACTGGAGATCACGCAGATCGGCAAAGAGTGCCATGACAAATGCGCCATCTTCTTCAAAGTCGGGGACTGTGTAATGCCGAGGGAAGGTATCTTTGCGAAAGTCATCGTTGGCGGAGCAATACATATTGGGGATGCGGTCATGGTGATTCCGTCATCCGCAGATGTTCCGGTGGCAGCATGATCACCGTCGCAGAAGCACAAGGGATCATCCGAAGGGAATGTTCGTCGATCCCATACCGGGTCGTATCCGCTCCGCTCGTTCAATCGATCGGTCGTGTCCTGGCGGAGGATGCCGTTACCGATACCCCTCTCCCCCCGTTCACGAATTCCGCCGTTGATGGTGTTGCCGTCCGATACAATGAAGGAAGGACCGGATGGTCGGTCACCAATGAAATCACGGCAGGACATTACCGGCAGATCCTGTTACGGGACGATGAAGGTGTTTCGATCATGACCG
>JAVBYA010000437.1 GCA_030824295.1 Bacteroidota bacterium | reverse complement strand
GCCAATGCCGCGTACAAGAAAGCGGACGATATCCGACAGGGCAAAAATTGATCGACGACCATCGCAAAACCTCACAGCCGGCAGCGGCTGTGAGGTTTTGTCTTTTCTGCACATCCATCCACCGACCGACACCGAAGGAGCGCACCGCATGAGCAATCAACAGCCGCCGCAAGGACAACAGATCAATATCGAACTGGGGGAGAAGGAAGCCGAAGGGATCTACTCCAATCTTGCCATCATCACCCATTCCCCGGCCGAATTCGTCACCGACTTCACCCGCATCCTTCCGGGTGTGCCGAAAGCCCGCGTTCACGCCCGCATCATCATGACGCCGCAGCATGCCAAACTGCTGCTCGGCGCGCTGAAGGACAATATCAGCAAGTATGAGGAGAAGTTCGGCGAGATCAAGATCCAGGGGGAGGATCCTTCCGCGCCGTACGGATTCCCGGTACCGACCAAAGAGAAGGTCCACTGAGATGTGAGCGATACCACATCCCGGTGCTCGGAAATTTCCCTACATTCTTCCGGACGGATTCCCGGCTCCGTCCGTTGCCTTTTACCCGCAGGCATTGTATTTTAAGCCAAGTTCCAACCACTCACATCAACTCAGGGGATCCTTCATGAACCTCTTTTCAATGTTCAAACATCATTGGAAGCTGGCGGTGCTGCTTGCTGTCACCCTCCCATTGTCATACCAGTGCATCGATGCACCGCTCGACCCGGTTGCTCCGAAATGGACCACGCAGCTGACGGTGCAGCTCATCAAACGGACATTCTTCTTCGAGGATATGATCCGGAAGGATTCCGCGAAGTTCACCACCATCAACGGTGAACTGGTGTACAAACCGGCATCGCAGGACAATAAGCCGCAGGCGATCAACCTGCCGGAGATGCAGCCGGTCGCAGCACTCTTCACCCGTGCGCTGGGACTCATTCCGATCACCTCGGTGACCGTGCCGGGCGTTGAGATCGGCGGTGTGTTCGCCGGACTTCCGTTGGCGACAAAGATCGTGATCGATACCTCGATCGTCATCGGCGATACCACCCTGTATGATTACCTGGTGTACGAAGACGGTCAGATGAAGATCAATCTCTCCAATACGATGAACTTCGACTGGACCTTCACCACTCCGATCGAAGTGTTCAATTCGGACATCACCGGCGCGGAACTGACCAAACTCGGACAGTTCACGATCGGCACCGTGGCGAAGAACGGCGGCACGAAACGCGATTCGTTCGCCATCACCCAGCCGCAGAACGGCTATATGAAGATGAAATTCCGGCTGGAGAGCGAAGCGCCGACACCGTTCCCCGGAACGGTCATCATCAACAACGGCCGGCTCACCATCGGCTTCGGCATCTCAAGCGCCTCCGGCGGCAATCCTTCGCTCTCCGAAGCGAAGATGAAACTGCTCCAGGAATTCTATCTGCCGGTGACCAGCATCCAGGACTCCGCTCAGAAACTCTCCGACTCCATCTTCATCAAGAGCGCCACATTCAAAGGGGGAGCGTTCGACATCGTCATCAACAACGGTATCCCGTTCGATGTGATCATCGGTTTCAATCTGCGTGAGTTCGTGAACCGCCAGACGAACGGCTCCTTCAAACTGAAGGACGGCAACGGTATCCCGCAGGACTCCATCACCATCAAAGGACGCAACGCCTATCTCGATCCGGTGCTGATGAAGGATTATATGATCCAGGCGCGGAAGGTGGACGGTGGATCCGATACGCTGACCAAGTCCATCCATTTCTCCCTGAGCATCAAGACCCTTGTGAAATCCGCGACCAAAGTGGTCATCAAGAAGACCGATTCCGTGCTCGTGCAGATCCGTCCCAAACAGACCGCCGGCGTGAACGATCCGTACGTGCTGGATGAGGTGCAGGGAAAGATCCCGCCCAACATCGTTTCCATCAATGATACGATCCCCGCAGGCGTCGGTTCGTCCAACGATAATTTCTCGGCGGACAGCATCAAATTCGACGGCGCACAGATCCAGTTGAAGATCTTCACCAAATCGCTCTTCCCGACCGATCTGAAGTTCACCATCAAAGGGTTCGCGGACGGCGCCCCCACCGACTCACTCTCAACACCGAAAGGGGTCGGCAAGAACGCCAGTCCGGACGGTGTGAGTTACCGCATCCTGCCGGGCGACACGGCAAAGATCATCTTCGATAAATTCAACGCCGATGCGAACGGCAAGACGATCGATGCATTCCTTTCCAAGTTCATCCGGAACGGCAAGTTCAAGTTCCCGGACAAGTTCGCCATCGCCGGCAATGCCATCATCGAACCGGCCGACCAGTACTCCAGCACCGACCCGGCCAGCGTCGGTGTGGTGAAGGACGACGACAGCGTTTATACGTCACTCGACTTCTCCTTCCCGCTGAAGATCGGCATCGTGAACGGATTGTATGCGGCGGATACCGCCTCCATCGGCGATAATGTCGATACCACGCTCACCAGTTCCATCGTGGAAGGGACCATCGGTTTCAATCTGGCGAGCACGTTCCCGGTGGCATTGGACATCTATTCCAATCTGATCAAAGCGGACCCGGCTGACCCGACCAAACCGTCCCGCGACCCGCTGACGAACTCGGTCATCACCTTCCCGCAGGACAGCACAAAACTGCCGCTGGGAGTTCCCGGGGCACTGGATAACCAGGTGAAGGTGGAATACCGCAGCATCTCGCTCACCGGTGTGGAAGCGAAGAAGGTCGCCGAAGCGCGGTTCACCGCAGTACAGGTGAAGATGCGCACGGCCGCCGACAACGGCAATACACCGCTGGCATTCGTGAAGAATGACAGTCTGCAGGTGATCACCGTTGCCAATATCAAGTTCCACGTCGATCAGGACAAATTAAAATAACCGCCACCCACACACGGAGAAGACAATGAACAATTTCACACAGTTCTTCCGTTCCACATCCGTCGTATCGGGATTGCTCCTGGTGAGCATGGCGATGACGACGTTCCTTTACGCCGGCGGGGATAAATATTCCCCCCGGATCACCTCCATGGGCCGCTCCTTCACCGCATCCTCCCGCGGTCTGGATGCGGTCGGCATGAACCCCGCAAACCTGGCATTGAACGACCGGGATGCAACGGTGACGATCAATGTGGTGCCGCTTGGACTCACGATCGGCAGCGACATGCTCAATCTGGAGATCTATAATAAGTTCTTCACCGGAGAGGACCAGCTCAATCCGGTGACCGGGAAGATGGAGCGGGTCGGGAAGGACCTCTCCGAACAGGATAAGCAAGAGATCCTCGGACTGTTCCCCGGCGGTATCGCGCGGACGCAGTTCACCACCGAGCTCTCACCGATCGGCCTGTCAGTGCAGGCCGGTGACTTCGGTTTTGCACTCGTTCCGTCCGTACAGGTCGTGGTGAACCAGGACCTTCCGAAAGGATATCTGGAATTCCTGCTGAACG
>JAVBYA010000492.1 GCA_030824295.1 Bacteroidota bacterium | reverse complement strand
AACAGATAATATAATCCGAACGCCAGGTAACAATAGAAGATCATTTGGATATGTCCCGGCAGCAGCATGAAATGCACCAGAACGATCAATGCGAGGAATGATAGCATGCTGAATTTTTCACGCAATCGCTCAAGCAGCAGGAAAATGAACGGGAAAAATGCGATGACCGGCACCTTTGTCATATGGCCGACCATCACCAGAATAACGATGAAAGTAGAATGCATCACCGCTAAACCGGCGGTGAGCGCCGCGATCTTATTCTTCAGTTTATCATAGACGAACCAATACATTCCGATGCCCAACAGCCAGTAATAGAACAATCCCCATCCGACATCGGGACTATTGATGATCGCTCCAAAGAGTTTTGAAGCCCTATTGATGACAAGAGCTGAAATATCGAAATACCGCTCACCATGGACCATCAAGCTGGCATATCCAGGCATCCCCGCAAAAATGTAAGGATTCCAAAGTGGAAATATCTGCTGCTCTTCGGCATCAGCCACCATTGTCTGAAAACTCTTCGATGCGATATTGTCAGCAGCCAGGAAAACTTTACCGTCCAGCACCAATTCATGGAAGAATACGATCAGCGAAATAAGCAGAACGAGAATCGACACCCCATGCTGATATTTTGGGGGTATAATTGATGTTTCCTGCACCTTTTTTGAACTTTTCTCTTTTTTTGAGGTTGTCATAAAGTTTTATTGTTAAATGAATCATTCTCTTCGTCCAATGAAAATAGGACAAATTATGCAGAGTTACAAAAAATAAAAGCCCCATCATAGGGGCTTTTATGATTTCAACATTTATATACCGACCCCTATTCCAATACTCCCTCACTATTTGATTTCCCAAGCCAAAAATCCTCGGAAATAGCCGACACACCTTTGAATGATCCAGAGAAAACAAAGCCACCATCTTGTGTTGGAGAGTGATCGCTTATGACTTCGGTTCCCGGGCCGCCATAGGTTTTTGACCAGAGTGAGACACCGGATGCATTGAACTTAACCGCCCAGCCTTGTTGCCCATTCCCATAAGAATTAGAATATCCCGTTGCGATGTAGTTGTTATCCATTGATCGCTCAACACTTAATAAATAGTCTGCACCCAATCCCCCCATGGTTTTTGACCATATCGCTGACCCCTCATCGTTGATACACAATGCCCATGCATCTTGAGTGCCATTACCATATGATGTTGTATAGCCTGTCAGAATAAACTGACCGTCAATTGTGGAGCAAATACCTGCAACTCGATCATCATTACTTCCACCATATGTTTTATTCCAAATCAGCTCCCCTTCAGAATTAATCCGGAACGCCCAAAAATCATAAGACTTCCCTGCAATAGAGCCATTATTGCCAATGACCAATGCTCCGCCTGATTGTAATGGCAAAATGTTCATAGCGAAGTCACCGCCTTCACCACCATATGTCTTCGACCACGCCATACTTCCATCTTTGTGCATTACAACAACCCTACCTTCATAGAAATTGCTGTTGTAATAATATCCACAAAGCCAATATGTACCATTGATCCCCTCCTTAATTTTTAAAAAGGAATCCATTCCAACACCACCGAAAGTTTTTTGCCAAACTATTTTCCCTGTAGAATCAATTTTTGCAACCCAGGAATCTTCATCTCCTTCGGTTTTATATCCGACAAGAAGAAAACCTCCGTCGGAAGTTTGAACCATGTCATTTATTCTATCTTCTGAAGCACCGCCATAGTATAAGGACCATTTAACTTCTCCTTTACTATTGGTTTTGACCATCCAAGCATCAACATTCCCGGTTTCTGTAACCCCAGATCCACCCATTGCATATCCACCATCTTTCGTTTGGATAACACACATTGCGTATTCCTTATTGTTCCCTCCGAAATTTTTTGGGAAAATTGATTTGATTCCTGCACCCCAAGAAATATTAATTTGAACACTTCCCATGCCCGTTGCAACTGGATTCAACACAATATTGATGCTCACCACCATGCCTTCAATTACTGATACTTCCGATTGACCCGTAAATATTATTTGTCCTTGGTCATTTTTCGCATCTATTTGAACTTTCCATAGCCCCACAGCCACCTGATCAAACAATATTGCGGCATTGGTATCATTGACCATATCTAAATTGCGTTCTAAGGAGACATATCCTGATCGTGTTAGAATAGTAGTTAGACTTTTCACATTAACCGGTGCACTTGACTTATCTATTGTAAAAGCAACCTTTCCTGAATTACCACTATTTTCGAAATTTGAAGTTGAGGCCTGCTCGCAGCCAACCAACAGTATCATTGAAAGGATCACTACAATAATATTCTTCATATGAATTCTCCCTCGCATTGTTTTAATTACCACGCCGAAACATAGCGATTAAGAGGATAATCAGCAATAACGTATTCACGGTACTCGATTAAATCCCCGATAGAATCAAAAAGATTGACTCCTCAAAAAGCTATGGGTATATTTTTGCTACTCATATGAAAGACCGCCAATTCCCAATCATACTTTTTTCTCTGATTTTTGCCCTGCTGCTTTGGACATCGGTAAATCTTGGGAATTCCTTTAAAACTCAAGTGTCCGTGCCGGTTAGGATCGACAGGGTTGCCGAAAATAAGGCTATCGCTGTGCCGCTGCCCGATTCGGTCCATTTTGTCATTCAAGGCACCGGCTGGCAATTGCTCAAAATGCTGTTAACGCCTGATCTCCATTATACGATAGACTTGGTCTCTGCACGTCGTAGTAAACAGATCTTCACCATGAAGGAAATACCCGATCATGTTCTCATCCCCGACGGTGTGATGATCCTGGCTGCAGATCCGGAAACACTGCATGTTCAGCTTGATGAGAGGATCGAAAGGCGGGTTGCCGTTGTCCCGGATATTTCAGTGTCCTATCGCAACGGCTTCGGGATCGTCGGTCATATGACGGCTGCCCCGGAAAGTATAACATTGAGCGGCGCCCGCTCTCTATTGGAGAGAATCGACGTCTGGAAAACTGAAGCGTTGGAATTATCAGACATTAATGCTCCAATAGAAGCGCAATTACCGTTGTCTGCAAAACTACAATTCGAGTTGTCCCGGCCTGAGACATTAGTGACGGTCCGTTTTGATGTCCAGCCAATCGCTGAGCGGACAATCACCGACATTCCAATTGAAGTACTGCAGGTACCGGAACGAAGGAATGTGGTCCTGATCCCACCAAAGATCTCTGTCATCGTTCGATCCGGTGTGAACAATGTGGCGAATATCACCCGGAATGACTTTCAGGCATATATCGATTACCGTTCAATTCTATTGGACACCAGCGGGTTGATGACCGTGACCATCATCGGACCGGACCATGTTCAGATCGTTCAACAAGACCCGCAGCGGATCCAATATGTGGTCAGAAAATAAAAAACCCTCTGGAACTCAGAGGGTTTTTTTAGATCCGTTCGTTGGAGGTTTGATCAGAAGGCCTTGTTGAGCCGGAAAAAGACAGAGACGGGTGCTTTCTTATCGGTCCTCCAGGCAAATCCCAGACGTGCATCTCCATCATGCCACGCGATCGCCGCGCCATAATCTGACCGCACTTCCGAACTCGGCAATGATGTGAACCCTTCATACACCGCCCATTTTGTATTGACCGTTGTTACGATACCTGCATCACCGAAAGCGATCAGGCTAAGACTGTTCGGAAAGTAGAAGAGCTCATCGATCAATTCACCGTTGATGCGGTATTCCAGATTGGCCAGCAGCATCCTGTTCCCTGAGAATTCCTTATAACCATAAGCAGGCATCGTGTTGGCCCCCCCTAACTGGAAGTCCTTCTGCGCGATCGTATCCCCCTGCAGCGCCGCTGCTCTGATCCGCAGATTGATCTGATCATCATCAGAGAGCGGTTGGAAACGGCGGATATCGATCGTTGCCTGCGTAAAATCAAAGTTACCGCCAAGTTCATTCCCTCCGTATTCGCCGTGAGCGAACAGATTCCACCCTTCGATCCGGTACCGGTATTTCTCAACTGTGCTGACACCGGCGCTGACCGAAATACTCTTCATCGTTCCTGCATCGAATGCTGGATTGGCACGGAACGAGTTTCCGCCGAACAGTGCCCATTGTGCTCTCGTACTGAGCGATGCATACCGATCATTGAGGTATCGCACATCGATCATCGTGGACACTTCGGCATCCTTGGTATATCTGGCTGAATGAAGTGAGAATCCTTCCCGCTGATAGTAATCGCGGAAATCCTCATGGAAAAGCAGCGCGGCAAGATTATTCTCCAACAGCGGCATGATCCATTCATCCTTGGTGTCGGTCAAACTGTGCGCTTCTCCGCCGATCTCGTACAACACATTGTCTGATGCGGCGAACTGACGGTCCAACCCCAACTGCATTCGCCATTTGTGCGACACGAATCCGTATCCGAACGAACCATACCCGGTGACTTTTCTGCTCCCGTCCCAGAAATACCGTTTCTCCGAACCGAATCCAAAGAACAGGCCTTCAACACGGTTATAACGGAATACTATATCGTCATCAATGGACTCATTCAAATTGAAGAAATACGGTTTGAACGAATAGGAATATTTCGTCCGCATGGTCGATCTTCGGCGTGGCTGCTTGGACGAGGCCGTGGATGATTGCTCGGTGAATCCTTCCACCGATGCCCCTTCCGCTTTTGAGATACCGCCGTTCATTGCCCGCACATTGCCATCGACATACGACGTTGCTTTCAATTCGATGTCCCCGTTCACCACCAGGATATCGCCAATCACAGTTCCGCGCACCACGAGGGTGCCGTTCTTCACCACCAGGTCGCCGTTGATCGTATCATTCTCAGCGATCTCTGTGTCGCCGTTGAAGGTCACGGCATCAGGCATCTTTTCAACCTTGGTACTGTCTTCTTCGTCATCACTATCTTCCACAACCTCCCGTGATCGCCGGTCTTCCGACATCCGGTCGACACGGGATTCGATGCCTGCGATGATATTGTCGACAAATCGTTCAATGTTGTCGGATGCTTCATCAATTCGGTCATCATAGTCACGGTTCTGAGCGAATGCCGAGAGAGTGAATGCGAAGAGGGCTGCGATGAGTAGAATGGTCCGTTTCATATTGATCTCCGGGGATAAAGTATCAAAAATTTACGACTCTGCCGGCAAAAAGTTACGGGTAGTTGCCGGAAGACCTTTGAATACTCGGCGATATTTCGTAATTTTCGCCGTACGTATGAGACTCTGTATCAATATCGATCACATTGCAACCCTCCGGAATGCGCGGGGCGGTCATGAACCGGACCCTGTGGCTGCCGCGGCTGTGTGCGAAGCCGCCGGAGCGGATGGTATCGTAGTGCATCTTCGTGAAGACCGCCGCCATATCAAAGATCATGATGTATGGAAACTACGTGAAACGGTCACGACCAAACTGGACCTGGAGATGGGCGCATCGGAAGAGATCGTGCGCATCGCCCTGGAAGTGGTGCCGGATCTTGTCACCCTTGTGCCTGAAAAGAGACAAGAATTGACCACAGAAGGCGGCCTGGATGTTGCCGGACAGCAGGAGCGTCTATTTGAGATCGTACATCGGTTCCATGCCAAACGGATCCCCGTTAGTCTCTTCATCGACCCAGTCGCTGTGCAGATCGAGGCTTCACGAGCGGTCGGCGCCGATATGATCGAGATCCATACCGGTGAATATGCAGAAGCAAAAACACCTGCTGATGCCCGGCGCCACCTTGAAGCGATCATACTTGCCGCAGAGACCGGGAAGCGCCTGGGTATGTCGGTGAATGCAGGACACGGCCTCAATTATACGAACGTTGGCGCTGTGGCGGCAATTCATGCGATCGATGAAATGAGTATCGGGCATTCCATCATATCAAGAGCGGCATTCATTGGACTCGATCGGGCTGTACGGGAGATGGGGGCATTGGTGCAGAAATAAAAAAACCGCCGAGGCGGTTTTTTTTATCACTGATCCATGATGCCCAGTTTCCGGATATCATCCCTTAGTTTTGCAGCCTTTTCATAATCCTCCTGCTCGATCGCAGCTTTCAGCAGTGACTGTAATTCCTCAAGTTTCGAGAGTGGTTGTTTGAATTCTTCCGGCTCCTCTTTGACTGCCGCCTCCTCTACTTCCTCTTCATCCTCGGACATGACGCCGGCTTCGTTCAATACCTCTTCGCCAACAAAGATGGGCGCCCCGTAGCGGACCGCCAGAGCAATGGCATCGCTGGGGCGCGAATCGATCTCCTGCGTATCGCTCAACCCTTCGATCGTGAGCTTCGCATAGAACGTCCCATCGCGCAGTTCGTTGATGCACACCTCGTTCAGAGACACGGCGAATGTATCGATGATATTCCGCATCAGATCGTGCGTCAACGGGCGCGGCGGCTTCATCCCTTCCAGTTCCAATGCGATGGATTGCGCTTCGAACGCACCGATGATGATCGGAAGCTTCCGTTTTCCGTTGGTCTCCTTCAGGATCAACGCGTATGCCCCGGCACTCGACGGGCTCGTCGATAGTCCCAGAATCTCTACCTGAACTTTCTCCACAATGATTCTCCTATTCTTCTTTTCACCTGCCGTGCGCAGGTCCAGGACCCGTATTACTTACCGAGCAGTTTTTTTACTTCCGCGGTGATCGCAGGAACAACCTCGAACGCGTCCCCAACGATGCCATAGTCAGCGATCGAAAAAATGGGAGCATCTTTATCCTTATTGACCGCAACGATATACTTTGACGAGGACATCCCTGCCAGATGCTGCACTGCGCCGGAGATGCCAACGGCAATATACAGGGACGGAGAAACTGTCTTGCCGGTCTGTCCTACCTGTTCATCATGGGGGCGCCATCCGGCGTCCACCACTGCACGCGAAGCACCGACAGCACCTCCAAGAGCACCGGCCAGATCTTCGATCAGCGAAAAATGTTCTGCAGATTTCAAACCCCGGCCGCCGGAAACGATCACATCGGCTTCAGCGACATCCTTTTTCCCGCTGGAGGTCCGCACCTCTTTCACCGCACAGACGAAGTCTGCATCGGTAAGCTCCACCGACCGGACCTCCACCGCTGCATCCTGTCCCCCGCCTACCGCTGTGAAAACGTTCGGGCGGAGAGTGAAGACCTTCACCGGTGAAGCGACGGACACATCGATCAATCCCTTGCCGGCGAAGACCGGCCGTGTTGCGATGATGGCGCCATTTTCCGTTTTCAGTGCCGTGCACCCAGCGGCGAGACCGGCATCCAATTTTACAGCAATGCGGGGTGCAACATCCTTACCCATTTCGCTTGCCGGCAGCAGGACAACGGCACCGGATCCTGACGTTACGATCTCGGCGATGATCTTGGCGTAGGCTGTCGTTGAATACAGTGCAAGCCGCGGATCATCCACCGCGATGACCTTGTCGGCGCCATACCCGCCAAGCTGTCCTGCGATTCCGGCAACATTGTGACCGACCACCACTGCGGTGACCGTGCCATTCACCTGACCTGAAAGCTTCTTTGCTGCGGTCACCACTTCGAATGCTGTCTTTTTGAACTGTCCGTTCCGTTGTTCTGCAAATGCAAAAATATTCATCGTTCGTTCGTCCTATTCTTCAGATTAGATCACTTTGGCTTCTTCGTGGAGCAGGCGGACCAACTCCGCTGCAGAGGATGCGTCTGTGCCGACGATCTTTCCCTGCGCTTTTGCAGGAGGATTACTCATCTTCAATACAACGACCTTCGATGCAATGGCACTCGGCGTCCGCTCCTCGATCGGTTTCCGTTTGGCATCCATGATGCCCTTCAAAGAGGGATAGCGAGGTTCATTCAGACCCTTTTGGGCGCTGATCACGGCAGGCAGTTTTGCCTGAACGATCTCGTGTCCGCCCTCGATCTCACGCTCCGCAGTGATGCCGCCGTCCTTGATCTCCAGTTTCACGACCACCGAAACAGAAGCGATGCCGAGCATCTCCGCAACAAGTCCTCCCACCTGGGCATCATCATAATCGATGGATTGCTTTCCGCAGAAGATGATATCCGCGCCATATTCCTTTGCGAACTCCGCCAGTGAACCTGCTACCGCATAAGAATCGCGGACGGATGCATCCTTCAGCAGCACGGCTTTGTCGCAGCCCATCGCAAGAGCTTTACGCAATGTCTCTTTATTGGACTCACCTCCAAGCGAAACAACGACCACTTCGCCGCCGAACGCTTGTTTTGTTTTCAGTGCTTCTTCCACTCCGATCTCATCGTACGGACTGAGCATATAGTTCACTCCGGCCGGATCGATGGAAGTAGAGTCTGCGCCGACTTTGACCTTTGTTTCAGTATCCGGGACATGATTGACGAACACGAGGATCTTCATGATACTCCTTACGCAAAATAAATCCGGCAGGTCTACGGTCAGACCGCCGGCCAATGGTTACAGATGTTTTTTCAGCGCCTTCAGGAACGCCGAACTCTCCGCTTCTGTTCCGGCATTCACCCGCAGCGTCCGCTCCAACTGAGGATAGGAACTGACGTCGCGCACCAGAACATTCTCGGATAACAGAGATTCGAACAGGACGGCTGCATTTCTTTCTGTCCGAAAGATAAGGAAATTTGTCTGCGAAGAAAAGGTTTTGATGCCGTCCATGTCCGACAAAGCATGGTACAGTGCTGACTTTTGTTCCTTCACATACCGAATTCGTTCAAAAATGAGTTCCTTTTTCTTCATCAGCATGATCGCCGCTGCGGACGAATAATTATTCACGGTGAAGGGTATCTTTGGCTTCAACAGTTCGGCGCACAGTCCGGGTTGTGCCATAAGATAGCCGATGCGCAGACCGGCGAGAGAATACGCTTTGGAGAACGTGCGCAGGATGATCAGCCGGTCACACGAGGCAAGCAACGGCAGCATCGACGGCATGTCGGCGAACTCGATATACGCTTCATCCACCAGGATGAGCGAGTCGGTCGCTTCGATGATGCGCTGCACTTCGCCGGCCGAGAGCATCTGTCCGGTCGGACTGTTCGGCGAGTTCAGAACGATGAGCGCGGGCCGCTCGCGGCGCGCGGTGGCGATGATAGCGTCGACATCGAACGTAAGGTCGGGACGCGCCGGAACGCGGACCACTTCCCCTTCCATCACCTCAACGATCTTCTCATACAAAAAGAACGTGGGGACAGGGATGAGCACTTTCGTTCCCTTGGAAACGACCGCCATCATGATGGTATACATCAGTTCGTTGGAGCCGTTCGCTGCAATGATGCTTTCCATCGGTAACTGCAGGTCGACGGCCAGCGATTCAATGAGCTGAGACGGAAAGACATCCGGGTACCGATTCCATGGGATCCGCCGCAGCTCCTCCAGAAGCCCGGATTTCAGTTCCTCCGGAATATCGAACGGGTTCTCATTCTGATTGAGTTTGATCAGCTCCGGCGAAAGGGGTTTGCTCTTCACCGAATAGGCGTCCAATGTTCGGATGGACGGTTTGATGTGTTTTAAAAAACTCATGCTCGTTTTTCTTTCCTGATGCGCAATGAAGCCGCATGTGCGTGCAGGCCTTCCCGTTCTGCAAAATACGCGACATCATCGGCAACGGCGCGAATCTGAGCGGGCGTATACTCAATAACACTCGACCGCTTGATGAAATCGTCGACAGAGAGCGGGGAAGAAAAACGTGCCGTCCCTTCTGTCGGAAGCACGTGGTTCGGCCCGGCGAAGTAATCCCCGATGGCCACCGGAGAATGATTCCCGAGAAAGATGGAACCGGCATGGCGAATCTGTTCCAAGACCTCACTGTTCCTTGATGTGATGATCTCCAGATGCTCCGGTGCGAACCGATTGGTCAGCGTGATACCCTGCCGCAGGGAGGAGACCAGATATATCCTTCCTTGTCCGTTCAATGATGCTTCAATGATCCGGCGGCGGGGAGCCTGCTCCGTCATCCGTTGAACTTCCTTCCGGACCTGCTGCGCGAGCCGACGGCTGGAAGTGATCAGCACCGGAACTGCCCGCTCATCATGTTCCGCCTGTGCAAGCAGATCCGACGCCACATACGAGGCATCGGCGGAATCATCGGCAAGGATGACCACCTCGCTCGGCCCCGCGAAACTGTCGATGCCAACCGTTCCATAGACCATTCGCTTTGCCGTGGCCACGAAGATGTTCCCCGGTCCGACGATCTTGTCGACTGCAGGAACCGTCGCCGTCCCAAACGCCAAAGCAGCAATGGCGTGTGCGCCGCCGATACGATAGACATTCTTCACGCCGAGCAGAGCGGCGGCAACCAGCACATCAGGATGGATATTCCCGTCGGTGTCCGGCGGGGAGACGAGATGCACCTCTTCCACGCCTGCGACCAATGCCGGGATGACGTTCATCAAGACCGTGGAGGGATAGGCCGCCTTCCCCCCCGGCACATAGACCCCCACTTTCCCGACAGGCCGATAGATCTGCCGAAGACGTGACCCGCGCGGAGCAGACACGGTGAATGGTTTTCGGAGCTGCGCAGCGTGGAATCTTTTGATGTTCGCTGCAGCACGTTTCAGCACCTGTATGAGCTTCGGGTCGGCGTTCTTCAATGCTGCGGCAAGATCCTTTGCGCTGACCGCGATGGACGTCAATGCTGCACGGTCGAACTTCTTGGTGTAGTATCGAAGCGCATCATCACCGTCCTTCTTCACCCGGCGCAGGATCTCCTGAACGACTCCATCTACAGAAGAACTGTTCCCGGCCGCGGACGGCATGCGGACAGTTGCTGCGTGTTTTGTGCGTATGTCAACGATAGTGATATTCATAGTTCAATATAATAAAAAAGGAAACCGATTTCTTCGGTTTCCTTTCTCTTTGCGCGTGTTTCCGGCCGATCGACTATTGTTTTGCCAGGAGACCTTCGATCGCCGACAGGACCTCTTTATCGGTCGGCTTGGTTTTGGACGGGAACTTCGCAACGACCGATCCATCCTTATCCACCAGGAACTTCGTGAAGTTCCAGCCGATCTCTTCTTTGAACTGCGTCTGCGTGGTCAGATACTGATATAGCGGATGGATATCCTTGCCTTTGACGCTGATCTTGCTGAACATCGGGAATGTTACACCGTAGTTCCGTTCGCAGAATGCAGCAATGTCCTCATCCTTCCCCGGTTCCTGTTTGCCGAAATCATTGGCGGGGAATCCCAGCACGACGAATCCTTTGTCCTTGTATTGCTTATAGATGGTTTCGAGGTCCTTGTACTGCGGTGTATACCCGCAGAATGAAGCGGTATTGACGACCATGACCACTTTCCCTTTGAATGCGGTGAGCGGTGTCTCTTTCCCTTCCAGGTCCTTCATGGTGAACGAATAGAACGGTGTTTCCATTGTTTGTTTCCTTTCCTGTGATTTGGCCGTTGCGGTAACGAACAGAACAACGGACAACAGCATAGTGAACATTCTCATGATTCTCTCCGATCGGTGATTGGTGATTACTCTTTCACAACAGCAAGATACGGAGAAATGTTTCATTGTTCCTGCGTGCCGGGGATTTTTCATCGGGATTTTTTGTGTTCTTTTCGGTATATTCAAATACAGGTTTGCAAGGACGCCTGCGCCCGAAAAGAGGACCTCACCTTGCACCGCACACAACGACATATATTCCCAAACTTCTCTATCGCATACGGGCTATGATAGAACAATGGAGGTTTGTATGAATATATTCCGCCAGCATTACGAATTCCTCAAATCCGAAGCTGAACTCCTTCTTAAGAATGCCCGCAATGGTGAACCGCAAGCGATAGAACGCTTCCGGCGTCTCCCGTTGTTCGACATGCACGATACCGCATGGATCAGCGGGCTCCAGCTGAAGAATGCACTGCACATCGTCTCCACTGAGAACGATTTCCCGAGTTGGGGCGATCTGAAGCATGCTCTCGATACGGCTGCAGAGACATCACCGCTTGCAATTCCGGGGGAGCAATTCTACCCGAAAGGATTCACCACCTATTGGAACATCTGGTTCGCAAAGTACTCCCAGGCGAAGAAGGTGCTTGATGAAGGGAAAGGGTATCTGCTCCCCTACAAGCATCAATATTTCATTGTGGAGGAACATTTCGTGGACAGCATCGGCATCCCGCACACAATGCCGGAGTGGGAAGCCATCGGCCGGGACTGGGTCCATCCCCTCAACGTGAAAGCGTGGCTTATTCTGAATACGGCGTATGAGAATGCCATCACGAATCGGGGTGTTGTGCTTTAAAAAATGAACGTCCCCGAAGGAGCGAACCTTCGGGGACGTTGTGTTTCCTTTCAGACCGAAGCGGCGGACCGCATTCTATCGCATCAATAGCGGTAGTATTCCGGTTTGTACGGTCCTTCGACCGCAACGCCGATGTACTGCGCCTGATCTTCAGACAGAACATCCAGCTCGACACCGATCTTCTTCAGGTGAAGACGTGCGACCTTCTCATCCAGATGTTTCGGCAGCATGTAGACCTTCTTCTCGTACTTGTCCGCGTTGCCCCAGAGTTCGAGCTGTGCCAGCACTTGGTTGGTGAAGGAGTTGGACATAACGAACGAGGGATGCCCCATCGCGCAGCCAAGGTTCACCAAACGACCTTCTGCGAGCACGATAACATCTTTTCCGTCGATGGTATATTTGTCCACCTGCGGCTTGATGGTATCCTTCGTGTGTCCGTAGTTCTTGTTGAGCCATGACATATCGATCTCGATATCGAAATGACCGATATTGCAGACGATGGCGTTGTGCTTCATCGCTTTGAAATGCTTCGCGGTGATGATGTTCTTGTTGCCGGTGGTGGTCACGACGATATCCGCTTCTTTCACCGCTTCATCCATGCGTTTCACTTCATAACCTTCCATCGCCGCCTGCAGTGCGCAGATGGGATCGATCTCCGTTACGATGACGCGTACCTTTGCATCGCGGAGCGAATCAGCCGAACCTTTGCCGACATCACCGAAACCGGCGACGACGGCGACCTTACCGGCGAGCATCAGGTCGGTAGCACGGCGGATGGCATCGACGAGCGATTCACGGCAGCCGTATTTGTTGTCGAACTTGGATTTGGTGACCGAGTCGTTCACATTGATCGCGGGCATCAGCAGTGTGCCGTTCTTCATCCGCTCGTACAGGCGGTGCACACCGGTGGTCGTCTCTTCGGAGAGCCCCTTGATGCCGGCGGCAAGTTCCGGATATTTATCGAACACCATATTGGTCAGATCACCGCCGTCGTCCAGGATCATGTTGAGCGGTTTTCCGTCCTTGAATGCGAACAAGGTCTGTTCGATACACCAATCGAACTCTTCCGCGCTCATCTCTTTCCAAGCGTAGACCGGGATACCGGCCGCTGCGATCGCCGCTGCAGCATGGTCCTGCGTGGAGAAGATATTGCAGGAGGACCAGGAGACCTCGGCGCCGAGATCCACAAGGGTCTCGATCAGCACGGCGGTCTGGATGGTCATATGCAGGCATCCGGCGATGCGTGCCCCTTTGAGGGGGGCTTTGCCTTTGAATTCCTCACGGAGGGCCATCAGACCCGGCATTTCATCCTCAGCCAGTTTCACTTCTTTGCGTCCCCAGGTGGCCAGGGACATATCTTTCACTTTGTACGGAAGCGACGGTTTCGTGATCTTCTTCGCCGCTTCATCCATTACTGCACTCATTGTTGCTCCTTTTTTGTATTGTAGTAACCTTACGGGGTTATGTACCGGGGGAAGTACTTCGCCGCCGGTTGTTTCATTATTTACTTTGCCGCTTTCTTCAACGTTGCAACCAGGTCCAATTGTTCCCACGAGAACTCATTACGGCCAAAATGACCGTATGCAGCTGAATTCTTATAGATCGGCCGGAGCAGGTTGAGACGCTTGATGATGCCGCGGGGTGTCATATCAACATTCTTGACAAGGATCTTGGAGATCTCCGCGTCCGGCATCACACCGGTTCCGAAGGTGTTCACATAGATGGAGACAGGTTCAGCGACTCCGATAGCATAAGCGACCTGGATCTGGCACTCATCTGCAAGGCCTGCCGCAACAACATTCTTTGCCAGATGACGGGTTGCATATGCTGCGCTGCGGTCGACTTTGGACGGGTCTTTACCAGAGAATGCTCCACCGCCGTGCGGCGCCCGTCCGCCGTAGGTATCCACGATGATCTTACGGCCGGTAAGACCGCTGTCGCCGTGCGGACCACCGATGACGAAGTTACCGGTCGGGTTCACATAGTATTTGGTCTTCTTGTCCAGCAAGCGCGCCGGAATGACCTTTTTGATGACATTGTTGATGACATCATCTTTGATCTTCTTCTGAGAGACGGTCGGGTCGTGCTGTGTGGAGATGACCACAGCATCCACGCGGACGGGTTTGCGTCCTTCGTATTCGATGGTCACCTGTGACTTCGCATCCGGACGGAGGTACGGCATCAGTTTCGGGTTCTTCTTGCGGATGTCGGCAAGTTTCTTCACCAATTGATGAGAGTACATGATGGCTGCCGGCATCAGTTCCGGTGTCTCCGTGTTCGCATATCCGAACATCATCCCCTGATCACCGGCGCCGCCGGTATTGACACCCATAGCGATATCAGCGGATTGCGAATGGATGGCATTCAGGATACCGCATGATTCGGCGTCGAACTTGTATTCCGCTTTCGTGTAACCGATCTCTTTGATGGTGCTGCGGACCACATCGTGGATATCGATGTAGGCGTTCGTCGTCACTTCTCCGGCGACCACGACCTGACCGGTGGTCACGAGGGTCTCGCAGGCGACGCGTGAATATTTGTCCTGAGCAAGCAGTGCATCCAGGATGGCATCCGAGATCTGATCGGCGACTTTATCGGGATGTCCTTCGGACACCGATTCTGATGTGAAAAGGTAACGCATGAATTTGTGACTCCTCTCAATAATGAATGAATATACTACAACACTTCCTGGCCGTTCCCTGCCGCACTGCGCGGGCAGACCAGCTGCTAATAATATTCGAGTTCAGATGAATCGCCGATATTGATCCGTTTGAATCCTCCGGTGATGCGAGCATTGGTGCCGATGATGGAATCGTCCAGCAATGCGCGCTCCACCGTTGCTTCTTCGCTGACGATGGAATTGCGGACGATCGAATCGATCACTGTTGCACCGTCCGCGATCGTTGCGAACGGGCCGATGACGGAACGTTCGACCTTGGCCGTCGGTGCAATGAACACGGGCGGAATGACCACTACGCCGTCATGCACTCCGTGCGTCTGCGTTTCGTTCAGCAGATGCCGGTTCGTATCGAGCAATGTTTCCGGTTTACCGCAGTCATACCATCCTTCGATACTGAAGGTTGTGAGTTTCTCACCGCGTTCGATCATCGCCTGCAGACCATCGGTCAACTGATATTCATTCTTCGTCCGCACATCGCGCTTGATATTCTCTTTCAGACAATCGATCAGCACATCGGGATGTTTGATGTAGTAGAGCCCGACAATGGCGAGGTTGCTGGTGGGGTTCTCCGGTTTCTCGACCAGTTTCGTTATGAAACCATCCTTGACCTCTGCAACGCCGAAGCGGCGGGGGTCCGGGACTTCTTTGACGCCGATGGTCGAATATTCGCTCTTGATCATAGAGCCGAGATTCACATCGAACACTGTATCCCCCAGGATGATGAGTATCGGGTCCTTGGAGATCGTGTGACGGGATAGAAAGATCGCATGACCTAATCCCAGCCGCTCCTCCTGTTCGACAAAATCAACTTTGATGGAGTAGTGAGCGGTGATGTATTCCTTGATCAGGTCGCCCAAATATCCAACAATGATCGTAGCCGAATCGAACCCTTCGGCTATGATCTTGTCCATGATGTGACCGATGATCGGTTTCCCGGCCACGTTCAACAGCACTTTGGGAACTGTATAGGTATGTGGACGGAGCCGGCTACCGACCCCTGCCACTGGTATGATCGCACGCATATTTTCTCGAAAAATGGGTTTAAAGTTACCTAAAATCGGCCTGATAAGCAATGAACAGATTATAAAGGGACAGCCAGCAGGTGAACCAGCCAGCCCGAATAACGAAAAGAAAAATATTTTTCTCCGACCGGCTCCAATTTCGGGATTCTGCCGGTATAAGTACATATGCGGATGGACCGCAAGGACACAATGGTTACCGTCCATCCATGCTCAATCTAAACACTATCGGGGGTCTCATGCCTAAACAAAACCGCAGCTCCGCATCTTTACCGGATCCCACATTACCGGACCCGGCATTCATCAACGCTATTTGGGATAAGGCGGACAATGAGTTCGGGTTCTATTTCTTCAAAAGGGACAGGTTCGGCACGATCATCGCGAAACACCACTTCGGCGAGCAGTCCGAGTACGGCTGGGTGATAGAATATATCACGCCGACCGGCGAGGGGGGCACGTCCGACATCGAAAATCTTCGTCCCACGCACTGGAAGAACGCCGGCGGCGAGATCATGACCTTGATCAAACCGCTGCGTGAATCATGATGAAGGAGGGGCATGTTGCAGGGCACAAGGTCAGTTCGTATATTCGTTTCAGACGAACGATCACTCACGACACTCCACCGAGACTCCCTGCAACCGCCGATGGGCCACGCCTCTCATATGCTCGACATCGAAATGCTGCGACACGACAGGAACCAGTTCATCCTGGAGTGTCAGCGTACCATCGCTATCGTGGTGAAATACCACACGCAGCGCGGCATGTTCTCCGGTTCAGAGTTCGACGATATCATACAGTCGGTGAACGAAGAATTGATCCAGCGCCTGGACAGTATCGAACGGAATTTCAATGGGTCCGTCATGCTGAATACGTACATGAATGTCGTGATCCGCAACATCTGTCTGACCATCTTCGAGCGGACCCGAAGGAATCCGGTCACCGAACCGATCACTGAGATGCGCACCGGACACGATTCGGAAGCGATGGCACCGGTTCTGCTTCAGGATGAGTACCGCAGATTCTCGCATACGATGCGCCTTTCCGCGGGCAAGCGGTCTAAGATGATATTCTGTTTCAAGGTCTACTTCCGGCTGCCCGTGACCGAACAGGATGTGCAACGCGCGTTCGACCGTCTCCCCGAGGATCAATGGAGACCAGTCCTCGAACGATTCGGCACGGAATACGATGACACACTGGAGGCAGACAATTTCAACTCCATTGCGTCCCTGATGAATCTTCAGGAGAAGAATACTACGACCGGCGCTTCACTGCTGCGCTGGACCCATGACAATCTCACCCGGACCATTACAATGATGAACGGGGACCCGCCGGTGAGGAGCCATACCAAAGAGACCGTTAAACTATTGCTTGAGGAGGTCACTCCTTAGGCACCAACAGGAACGACCTATGTCCACACCGAAATTCTTCACCCCGAACAACCATCTGGATGATAACGGAATCGCTCTTGCCGCCGAAGCATTGATGCTGGATCGAAGCGAGGCGCTCCCCCAAGACATTGCCCTCCATCTGGAATCATGCGACCGGTGCTCACAGATGGTGCTGGATACGGCCGATATCACCGCCATGTCGCCGATCGTCAAACCACAGCACCATCCTTTTTTCGATGCCCGTCCCGTCATCCATCGCTTCCCGCAGTTCTGGTACAGCGTTGCTGCACTCTTTCTGCTGACCGTCTCCGGCGGGGGAACATTCTATCTGATCACACATCGGCCGATGCCCCAGGCTCCTGCGGTCAGCGAACTGCCAGCCGGGGTCCCGGATGCATCACACCAGATTGCTGAAGGTCCTTCTCCGGCAGAGGTCCCATCGACTCCTGACCGGTTCACACCGTCGCCCAATCTGGACGACCTGATCAGTTCGGAGTTCCGCTCCACCACCCTGGAGATCATCGCTCCAAAGAACGGTGAGAGGGTATCTCCGCCGATCACTTTCCTCTGGAAGGAACAGACCGGTACATTGAAGCTGAAGATATTGACGAATAAAGAGGTGACGATACTGACCGCTATCGTGCACAAGGGGCGCTATACAACAGCAAAGAGGTTCGAGCCGGGGTTATATTACTGGAAGCTGGAATCGGACGATGAACTGGCAGCGATCGGCACCTTCACCATCCGCTGAGGTTCATTGTCCAACAAGAATGAATCCGCCCCATTTCGCAGGAAAGGCCGACGCGGATTTCGTGATCATGGAGAGTTTCGCTTGTCGGAGTGAAGCAGGAAACCCATCACCTTCGGCGACATTCTTATAGAAAGAATCCATCAAACCGTACGTTTGCTGGTCCGAGACCTTCCACAGAGAGAGCATGATATTCCTTGCTCCGGCATAGAACAGACCGCGCGATAACGCGATCATCCCTTCACCGTCCACCAGTTTCCCCACTCCGCTTTCGCAGCTGCTCAATACCACCAGACGGGCCTTGAGGTCCAGATTGAATGCTTCGTTCACAAAGAGGATCCCGTCTTCGCCGCCCGGCGCGGACGGTTGAGAGAAGACGATCGCGGAATATTTCGGATCCTGTTCATTGATGAATCCATGCGTGGCGACATGAACGATGTCGAACTTCGGGGCCGCTTTCTTGAAATTCTCCTCGGTGGCCTCTTCAAAGAGATATTGCTCTGTCCGGACCGACCGCTGCTGCAGACTCCGTCCGATGGCATCGATCTCATACTCCGAATAGCGAAGTTCATTGAACGTTCTCCCATCCACCGTGATGGACCGTGCGTCCGACAAACCGCTTCTGACCACTGCATCCCTCTGTGCAAGGAAATCAGCATTATTCACCGTATCACGGAACACCGGAGCAAAACCGACGAAACTTGCCGGCGTGCGGTGCTGCTCACCATCCGTATCGTTCATCTTTGCGGCTACCGCTCCGGAATATGCATAGGTGATACCGAACCGGTGGATGAGATACTGCATGGCAGTGAACGGGACCGTGCGCGGGTCGTACCGTTTCACGGGAAGGGTCTCGAACGGAAGATAATGCAGAAACCCGTCCGGCACGATCTTGATTTCTGTGCAGCCGGCCAGAGAGGATTCCAGCGGGCGCACCACTGAGCGGTACAGATCGAAACCCGATGTAGCATATGATGTCGCATCATATGTCTTCAAAGCCTGAATGTATCGTTTCACCATGGACCGAAGTCCCGGTATTCTCTTCAGTGTTGTGATTTGAACATCCTTCCGGGTGACGGTGAACGCATAAACGCGATCCTCATCCAGCATGAACTCCACCAGCGCAGTACTGTCAGATAGCTGCATCTGGATCCGTTCTACGGACAATTCTTTGCCGGCATATTTCAGTGCATGATATCGGGGGAACCGCTGTTCCAGCAATTGCACCAGATGCTGGTGTTCCAGTTTCGTCCTGAAATACCGTGATTGTTCCGATGCCGCCAGGGTCCGTTCGGCAGCACTGTCCGATCCGGACAGTTGAGCGATGCGGCGTTCCAATCGAGAAAGTTCGGCAAGGATATGTCGTTCATAGGCAAGGAGGGAATCGGGCACTCCGGCAAACCGGCGGGCATCGTTCTCGAACAACCGTTCGAGCAGCACGTTCCCCTTGCTCCGGTCGGAAATGAGGAACGCTGTCCGCTTGTATTGTACGTCGCCTGTCCGAGCGAACAACGCCAGAGCAGTCCGGCAGGCATCCCGGTAAAGAGCGACCGATGCCGCCGCTGTATGCAGCTTCGATCCATCCGATGAATATTCTCTCCTCGCTTCGTCCGAAAGATCCATAGCGGCGTTATAGTGGTCCAATGAAGATTTCAGATCTCCGATGGTACCGTTGGAAGCGAACCGGCGTTCCAGCACTTTGGCTTTGGCCGCAAGTACGGCGGACACTTCGCTCGGGTATGCTGTGCCTGCCGTACGGGGAACGCTGGACGGCTGCTCAGAACGTCCGCTGCCGGCCAGGACCTCTGCGGACCGATGGTACATCTCCAGGGAACGGTCAAGTTGTCCCTTCATCGCATAGTACTGTCCGAACCGCTGAAGGAGAATCCCCTGCTGCAGAATGTGCGTCCCGGCAGAAACGGAATCGAACGTACGGGCGATGGACAAATGGATGAATGCGGAATCGAGTTTGCGGGCGGAGAGGTAGACCGCAGCGATCGATGAATGTGCCATCGCCACATCGAACCGGGAACCGGCATTCACTACCGTGCTTCGCGATGCGATCGACCGGCGGTACATCTGAATGGCTTCCTGATGCCGGCCGGCAGTGTGGTACACACCCGCCATCAAGTCGTACATGAATCCAGTCTGAGGGTGCAGAGGCCCCAGTGCCTGTTCGTACATCCTCACGCCGATCTCCGAATGCTGGACCGCTTTGCTGATATTCCCCATCTTGTTGTAAAGGTCCCCAAGACGCTGGTTCATATTCCCGATAGCAGAACGTTTATGCGGATGATGCACGGTGAAGATATCCAACGAACGGCGGTAATACTCCTCTGCTTTCTCAACATCGCCGATATTCGCATAGACCTCCGCCAGTTTTCCCAACGCGCTCGCCATGTTCGCATGGTACTGCAGCCCAAGCGCATAATAGATATCCAGCACCCGATGTCCCGGCTCGACTGCGGACCGATAATCCGCCATATTGTTGTACGTGGACATCATATTCAGGTAACACGTTGCTGCCTGTGTCGTGCCATCCTTGCCGAGCCGGCGGTGGATACCGACCGCTTCACGGAAATATTCGAGTGCACGGTCGAAGGAATTCATGTCGTCATGAACGGACCCCAACATGATGATCGTCCCGGCAACAGCGAATGCAAAGGAATCAGGCAGTGAGCGTTGGATCTCCAATGCCGCGGTATACGAACCTACGGCTTCAGAATACCGTCCTCTCGATTTCTGGATCCCTCCCATGGTGAAGTATGCTGAGGCGATGCGCTCCTGCGGCACACCGGCCGATCCGGTCATGACATCGATACTACGCTGAGCGTAGCGTTCGGCGGTTTCGAGGTCCTCCCGATTCTGCAGACAGTACCCGGTCAACATCAGATGCGTTCCGGTTATGGATGCCAATTCTCTGGGAAGCTTCACTGCGGCGGGCTCGGCTGCGATCAGCAGATCATAAGCCGGGGAATATTCTCCCAGCCTCACCATGGCATTGACCGCCCCGATCACTGCGGAAACGAACTGACGCGGATGCTCCGCTGTCCATGCCTCGGCAGCCTCCCTATAACGGACCGATGCACTGTCGTACCTGTTCAGTCTGTACCATTCATCGGCCATCACCATGGACTCATGGCCGCGCAGCGTGTCCTTTTCCATACCAAAAACAGGTATAAAGAAGGTGCCGATCAGACCAAGGCACAGAACTAGGGTAAATTTGTCCGTTTTTATTGGGATAATCATTAAAAAATAAATTTTTACCTTCGGCTCCAATTTTGAAAAATCGCAGGTATATGTATACAGGAAAGATAAAACCGGATCAATTCATCAAAACAAAGGAGTCATCATGGTTCAAATCATTACGACGATCACAGTCATTATTTCCTTAGCGTGCGCCATTGAAACGACCACACTATCCACACCCGATTCTACCGGCGGGGATCCGGGCGGACAGCAGGGAATACCGCCGCCAACTTCAAACTAAAGGTCCCGTGCGATCGTCAGACCGTAAGTCCCCATGAGCGCAACCGCTCCAGGATGGGATGATTGGTCAGATCGAACTGAATTGGAGTGACGGAAACCTTATTATTCAGGATGGCGCGCTGGTCGATGTCCTCTTCTTCGTCGAGCTCGATCAGTTCGCCTTTCAGCCAGAAGTATTGTTTATTGCCCGGATCGCGGCGTGCTTCGAATTCGTCATTCCACATCGACTTCCCTTGCCGTGTGATAACAACTCCGCGTATCTCCGATTCCGGAACGGCAGGTACATTCACATTCAGGACGGTCCCGTTCGGCAGTCCATTGGCAACGACACTCTCCGCCATTCGGCGGGCGAACTTGGCCGCAAAGGAGAAATCGGCATTGGGTTCGAAAGTCGTCAAGGACATAGCGATGGACGGGATCCCAAGGATGGTCCCCTCGGTTGCAGCGGAAACCGTTCCCGAATAAATGACGCTGATCGCCGTATTGGAACCATGATTGATCCCGGAAATCACCAGGTCCGGTTTGGCCTTCATCAGATTCCTGATCGCGAGTTTCACACAATCGGCCGGTGTTCCATCGACGGCATACCCGAAAAACACACCATCCTTCTTCACTTCACGCACTCTCAGCGGGCGATGGACGGTGATGGCATGTCCCACAGCGCTTTGCTGACTGTCCGGTGCAACGACGGTCACATCTGCGATCGGTGACAATGCATGCACCAATGCCGCCAGGCCATCGGAAAAAATACCATCATCATTGGAAACGAGGATCGAAAGTTTCTTGGTCATAAAAAAAACGTACCTTGACTGCCCAGCATTAATTGTCTATATTAATACATAAAATCATCGCGGGGTGGAGCAATTGGCAGCTCGTCGGGCTCATAACCCGAAGGTTCTAGGTTCAAGTCCTAGCCCCGCTACTACACAAAAGACATCGCAAGATGTCTTTTGTATTTTAAATCCCTCCGCCCTCTTCCCCTGCCATTCCCCCCGCCAATACACATATTGGCCTCATTTTCACAATGCCAAGAGCAACGTGCGGTTGAAAAGCTGATTTCAATGAACATTGCAGCGATGATGAAAACAATATACTTCACTCCGGTGTGACGAGCAAGCCGGTAGAACATCCAGTTAAAATATTATTGTCTGCTAAAATCATGCGATTTTCGGCGTTTTGATGAGATCCGGATTTGCGGAACGCTCATCCCGGCGATTTCAACAATAATGGATGAAATCAGCGTATTTGACGTGAGAATTTGAATAATTCCATTGAACGGCGATTCCGGCACACTCCCTTGCAGCACTCCAATACCTCGAGCGGAATGCCCCTTCAACCCCGCTCTCCTTCCATCAACCATCCTCTCCTAATTTTGCAAGACCGGCTGCAGCGACATATACCGTGGAAGCGCCGGCATTTCGAAGTATTGCGGCAACTTCTTGAATGGTCGCTCCGGTCGTAATGATATCATCGACGATGAGTACGGACCGTCCGGTCACGGATGATGGATGAACGATCTCAAAGGCATCCGCGATATTCTCCAATCGCTCCTGAGCATTCAGATGTGTCTGTGTGACGGTGTATCGCCGGCGCCGGACGATATCCGCACGCAGTGCCCAGCCGGTCACATCGGCGATCCCCTTTCCGATCCAATCACTTTGATTGTATCCCCGCTCCCGTTCTTTCCGCTTGTTCAGCGGAACGGGAATGATCAGATCAACTGTCCGGTATCTCACGATCTCCCCCAGCCGGCATCCCAATGCGTACCCGAGCGATGTCACTTCCTGGTATTTCAGGGCATGCGCGATACTCTGCAGCAACTTCCCCTTTTCAAAATAACATATTGCATCAAGGCCATCGATCGTGCCCGATCCGGAGAAGCGCTGCTGAAGCACGGAAAGGGTATGGTCGCCCGAACGGACCGGCGTGACACTGTTCCAGCACGCTGAACAGATACGCTGCTCACCATCACGAAGCGAAGCTCCGCAATGGAAACAATCGGAAACGAACAACATGTCCCGTAAGGGAGTGAGAATGGTCTGAAGGGATATCGGCATCGCACAAGAACGGGGACCGCTGAGCGATCCCGCTGTTAATGATACTGTCGATGTCAATATATGGTTCGGCGCACAATGTGCCGAGTGAAAAGCATTGCCGGATAAGGCAGGTCACGATGCGGCGGTCAGCCGCTGGATCTCATCACGCAGCTGGGCGGCACGCTCGAATTCCAGGTCCGCAGATGCCCGCTGCATCTCTGCCGTGAGTTCTTCGATGAGATCCTTGCGCTGATCGACGGAGAGGTATTTCACGACGCTGTCCGCAACGACCGCCAGGTGCTTCTGCTCCTTCCGTGCATCGTACTTCGATGAGACATCCGCTACTGCTGTTGAGGCGATGATCTCATCGTGCGTTTTGAAGATGGTCTTCGGAGTGATCCCGTGCAGCTCATTGTATGCGATCTGTTTCTTCCGCCGCCGTTCGGTCTCGTCGATGGTCTTCTTCATGGAATCGGTGACCTTATCCGCGTACATGATCACTTTCCCGTTCGCATTGCGTGCCGTTCGGCCGGAGGTCTGGATGAGGGAGCGCTCCGAACGAAGGAATCCTTCCTTGTCCGCATCCAGGATGGCGACCAGCGAGACCTCCGGGAGATCGAGCCCTTCGCGGAGCAGGTTGACGCCGACCACCACATCGCTATGGCCGAGCCGGAGCTTGCGGAGGATCTCCACGCGGTGCAGCGCATCCACTTCGGAATGGATGTACTCCACTTTGATGCCCAGGTCGAGCAGATATTCCGTGAGGTCTTCCGCCATCCGTTTGGTCAGCGTTGTCACGAGGACGCGTTCGTTCTTCTTTACGCGGTCCCGGATCTCGGCCAGCAGGTCGTCGATCTGATTCTTCACCGGACGGACATCGATGACGGGATCGAGCAGACCTGTCGGACGGATCACCTGCTCCACGAAGACCCCTTGTGTTTTCTCCATCTCATAATTCCCGGGTGTGGCGCTGACGAAGATGGTCTGATTGATGATCTGTTCCCATTCATCGAACTTCAGCGGTCTGTTATCCAGTGCCGACGGAAGACGGAATCCGTGCTCGACAAGGGTCGTTTTCCGGCTCTTGTCCCCGAAATACATCGCACCGATCTGCGAGACGGTGACGTGGGATTCGTCGATGATGAGGAGGAAGTCCTTCGGGAAATAGTCGAACAGACAGAATGGACGGGAACCCGGCGGGCGGCCGGCGATATGGCGGGAGTAATTCTCGATACCGTTGCAATAGCCGACCTCGCGCATCATCTCCAGATCGAACCGTGTGCGTTGTTCCAGCCGCTGCGCTTCGACCAGTTTCCCCATATTCCGCATCTCTTCCAGCCGCTCCTTGAGTTCGATCTCGATCGATTTGATCCCTTTCTCGAGGGATTCACGCGTGGTGACGAACTGTTTAGCGGGATAGATGACATCATAGTCGGTCTCCCCGATGATGGAACCATCCAGCGGATTGATGGTGGAGATCTTCTCGATCTCATCACCGAAGAACTCCACACGGATGGCCTCGTCATTCTCATACGCCGGGATCACCTCCACCACATCACCGCGGACGCGGAACGTACCGCGCTGGAACTCATAATCGTTGCGGGAATAGAAGATATCGAGGAGTTTCCGGAGCAGTTTGTTCCGTTCCAGTTTATCCCCTTTCTTGATGACCACCATCTGCGCGATCCATTCGTCCGGAGCACCGATGCCGTAGATGCAGCTGACCGAAGCAACGACGATCACGTTCCTCTTTCCGGACAGGAGGGCACTGGTGGCACGCAGACGCAGACGGTCGATCTCTTCGTTGACGGAGGAGTCCTTCTGGATGTACGTATCGGTCGTCGGTACGTACGCTTCCGGCTGGTAGTAGTCGTAGTAACTGATGAAGAACTCCACATGGTCCTTCGGGAAGAAGGTCTTGAACTCCGCATAGAGCTGCGCCGCAAGCGTCTTATTGTGCGACATGATCAGGACCGGCCGGTCGAAGTTCTTGATGACATTGGAGACGGAGAAGGTCTTTCCGCTGCCGGTCACACCGAGCAGTGTCTGGAACTTATCTCCCCGTTCGACCCCTTCGGTCAACTGACGGATCGCTTCAGGCTGGTCACCTTGCGGAGAATATTCGGATACGAGTGTATAGGCCATGGTATTCTCTTATCAACAGCATTATCGGTTCGGGATGATACGGATGTGCTCCGGTATCATTGTGCGGAGGGATCAGGGTTTGAATAAACCTTCTTTGACGGAGCCGAGCAATCCTGCCTTGTATGACCGGTCGTCCACCGGCAGCAGGGCCCGGATCTGTGACGGGGTCATCAGTTTCGTGACCGGAAGATAGCTGAGTTTGAGACCGATCTCTTCCATCCTCGTTTCGCTGAATTCGTATCCCGGATAACGGGAAAGGTCGAGCGGTGCGGTGAACTGTCGAAGGGTCTTCTCGCGCGCCGTATTGTAGAAGGACTCAAAATAGGACATCACCAATTCGCGGACATCGCGGTAGATCGGTTCGCGGTAGCGCAGTCCGGAAAAATTCGATTTTGCGACAGCACCGTACTTTCCATTCTTTTTAAAAACCGCGATCACGTGGTCATCATCCCGGACCGCCTGCATATCAACGATGAGCGGAGTGTAACCGAGCCGGCCGAGCATGGCGGCCGCGAACACGGCGCCGTCAAAGCAGTGCGCCTTCCTCTCCTTCAGCACTTCACGCGGGCAGCGGTATCGGGATTCAGTACTGTATCCTGCCAGGTCCAGGAATTCCTGGATGCGGTACGGCGTTGTGAGCTTTCGGATCGTCCGTATTTCGGCCGGTGTCCACGCGGATGGCACCATTATTTCACCAGCATCATTTTACGCGTCAACGTTCTGCCGCCCGTTTCCATGCGGCAAAGGTATGTTCCGGTTGAGAATGCAGATGCGTCCCAATCAATGCTGTATTGTCCTGCATCCAGTTCATCATGAACAAGTGAAGCGACTGTGCGTCCGTCCATCGCAACGATCTGCAGCACCACGTGACCGCGTTCAGCGATGTCGAACGAAACGGTAGTGGCCGGGTTGAAGGGATTCGGGAAGTTCTGATGCAGGCCGAACGATGTCGGCTTCACTGTACTGTTCCTTCGCACAGAGACCGGCGCAGTCAGCAATCCCGCATCGACCCACGCAGTGTACCAAAGACTGGCAAGATTCACGGTGGCCAACTGGATCTGCTTCTTGGTCATTTCTCTGGTTCGCTGCCAGAGAAGACTGTAATACTGTGTTGACGATGTACTTCCGGAGACTGCTTTCGCTATGCTATCGGCCCGAAATATGGAATCGATAAGAGCATTGGAAGCGAGGATATTGTTAAACGTGAATCCATAGACATCGGAAATGTAATGGATCGAATCCTTCACAACAATTATTTCAGCAGCATACTTACCCAGCATCGTCGTTTCATACCGGGAATGGATCCCTTTGTTCCCGGTGAGCTCTCCGTTGTAATTGACCGTTGCATGCAGTGGCTGATGGGGATCAGCGACATAATGGCCCAGATTCGCTGCCGTAAGTTTCGCGGCAGTCCAATCTCTCCTTTTCAATTGCCGTGTTAAAGAATCCATTACATATACAACCGTCCATGGATTCGTTCCATTCTCTCGCACGCGATTCCAACCATAGATCTGTACAAGTTTGTCAAAGCTGCGGTCCAGATTCTTATAATCCGGATAGTCGTCCACATCCAAAAAATGCCGATAGTATTCGGAGAACATGGCAGTATCGCCATTTTTTACAGTATCTGCATAAATTGAATAATCCCTCAGGTATAATGAATCAGCAATGAACGTATTCATTGACGGGGGCAGGTGCATCACTGCTTTCAAGTTAATGATGCGGTGGCCAGTAAACCCCCATCCTAACAGGTTATTGGAGAATAATACGAACAACGCAACGTAAAACTTCATTGACACTCCTGAATGTATGGATCAATATAGAGGAAAATTGCGGGAAGAAAAAATGTCCGGTCAGAAGAACCGGTCGTAGAGAAGTTTGGCGATGGTGGAGAAGACAACGACGATATAGACCGGCCGGATGACGGCGATCCCTTTTTTAACGGCCAGCCGGGCACCGATCCGTGCCCCGATGATCTGCCCCGCCGCCATCACTGCTCCATAGGCGAACATCACCGAGCCGCCGATAGAGAAGACGATCACAGAGATGATATTGCTGGAGAGGTTCATCACTTTGGTGTGCGCGGTGGCCTTCCGGATCTCGTATCCCATGAGTGACATGAATGCGATGGCCCAAAAAGAACCGACCCCCGGTCCAAAGAAACCATCATAGAAACCAAGCAAAGAACCGGCAAGCGCAAAGAATGTCTGTTTGGAAA
>JAVBYA010000258.1 GCA_030824295.1 Bacteroidota bacterium | reverse complement strand
GTGGAACGGAGAGTGCAGCAAACGCACGGCGTTCAGGACGGCAAGTATGAGGGAGGTCCGTTCTCCGAATACCAGCGCGCGGAACTGGAAGGTGAATCGGTCAGCGCGGCATTCCTTCGGGAGAAGGATGCCGGTGAGAGCAGCGGCAATGCATTCTCGGCCGGGTACGTGTTGGTGAACGGTCTGCCGGGCGTGGACCGGATCATCGTCGGGAATTTCTCCGTTCCGTCATCGCAGGGACTCATCCTTTCCCGGAGCATGTCCGCCTCCAAAGGAAGCGATGCCGCCGGTCAGGCGATGCGCAGGAGCAGCGGAGTATCTCCTTCGGTCTCCGCCGACGAGTTCCGCTACTTCAGCGGAACTGCTTTGCGGTCAACGTTCGGACGGTTCACACTGACCGGGTTCACGTCGTTCCGGAAACTCCCTGCATCGGTGGACAGTTCCGGGACAGTTACTTCGTTTTACACATCGGGACTCTTTCGGAATGCATCGGAACGGGAACGGCAGGAGAATGTCACAGAACGAACCAACGGGATTGTGACGGAATATCGATCGACGCCTTCAACTCTCTTCACGGTGAATGCGGTCCGTATCCTTTATGGACGCGATATCATCACATCCTCTCTGTTCGCCCGTGCGCATCGACCGATCGATGCGGGAAGTATCGGATGGGATGTTCCGCTCTTCGGTCTCCGTGTGTTCGGTGAAACGGCATCGAACGATCTTCGTCAGTTCAGTACAGCCGCCGGACTGCTCATCCCAATCAAGCGGATTTTCTCACTCATGTATCATCACCGCAGTTTACCGAACGGCTTCCGCTCTCCGTTCGGACGTCCGTTCGCTGAACGGGGTCTTGGCAGGGGAGAGTACGGGAACTACATCGGGATTGAATTTCCCGCAGAGAGGTTCCGGCTTGCAGGGTTCATCGATCAATACCGCTTTCCGGCAACGGCAGAGGAATTCGCGTCATCCGGGAGTGATGCGTTGGTCGGCGCGGAGTTTCCCGCATCGAAAGGTCACACCATACAGCTACAATATCGCTACGGCCGGAAAAATGAAGAGACCGTGAGCAGGTCATCACGTATCCGCATAGGTCATACAATGATGGTGAACAAACGGTTCACATTGGTGCAGCGAGTGGAGCAGGTCCGAGTTACCGACGGAAGAGAGGGAAGTACGGAGTCAGGAATGCTGGTGTACAGTGAACTCCGCTATCGCTCGGTGAACGAAGTCCTTTCATTCCGCACACGAGTGGTGTGGTTCGATGCACCATCCTACAATTCCCGTCTCTATCAATATGAAGCCGATGTTCCCGGGAATGTTTCCAATCCGCCGTTGTATGGATCCGGCTTCCGGTGGTATGCGTTGGTACGGTATACCGTCGCCGACGGTTGCTGGCTCAGCGCAAAATACGGCGAGACGATGAAACTGCACGAGACGTCACTCGGAAGCGGTGACGATGCGATAGACGGAGCAGTGGATGGAAGGTTCGCCGTCCAGCTCGATTTCCGGTTATGATGATTATTTCGTACCTTTACGTATGATTTCTACCGAAAAGAAGAAAACAGTGGTGTTGGGAATGTCCGGCGGTGTCGATTCCTCCGTCTGCGCTGCATTATTAGTGGAGCAGGGATACGACGTCATCGGTATCACCATCAAAACGTTCAATTACGATGATGTCGGCGGGACCATCGAAGGGGATAAGAGCTGCTGTTCGCTGGACGGCATCAATGATGCCCGCATCATCGCCGCCAAACTTGGATTCCCGCATTATGTGATGGATTTCTCCGAAGTGTTCGGTCGTCAGGTGATCGACAATTTCGTTGATGAATATCTGCAAGGCCGTACACCCAATCCGTGCGTCATCTGCAACCGGAAGATCAAGTGGGAAGAACTGCTGCGCAAAGGCAAACAGCTCGGTGCCGATTATGTGGCGATGGGACATTATGCGAAACTCCGGAAGGATGATTCCACCGGACGGTATGTGATCTCGCGCGGTGCGGATGCAAAGAAGGATCAGTCCTACATGCTGTGGAACGTCACGCAGGAATCGCTGGACCAGACGCTCTTCCCGCTGGCTCCTTATACGAAAGAGGAAGTGCGGGCGCTGGCTGTGAAGTACGGACTGCGGACGGCAGCGAAGGGGGAGAGTTTCGAGATCTGTTTCATCACGGATAACAATTATGAGCGGTTCCTGAAGCACAAGGTGCCGCAGCTGCAGCAGCAGGTGGCCGGAGGCGAGGTGCGGTTGAACGGGGAGAAGATCGGTGAACATTCCGGATATCCGTTCTACACGGTCGGTCAGCGCAAAGGACTCGGCATCGCCCATCCCGATCCGCTCTACGTCACCTCCATCGATCACAAGAGTAATACCATCACGGTCGGATATGAGAAGGACCTGCTGCACACGACGCTCTATGCCTCCAAGTTGAATCTGATCAAATATGCGGATCTGCACGACGGCAAGCGGCTCACGGTGAAGATTCGTTATAAGGACGCTGATGAACCGGCAGTGGTAACGCAGCTGAACGGCAGCGGGAACGGTGAGGGGGAAGTGAAGATCGTGTTCGATGCGCCGAAGCGGGCGATCACGCCGGGCCAATCGGTGGTCTTCTATGAAGGGGATGATCTGGTCGGCGGTGCGGTCATCGATAGAACAGAATAGATCAACCGATGTGGGAATGAAAATGCCGCACAGTGCTGATGCATGTGCGGCATTTTTTTTATGATCGTTTCTTCAATATGCTACTTCTTCAAGGCGCTCATTTTTATCTGGGAGAAGAGATGGTGCACTTCGGAACGGTCCCGTGCTGACAACAGCCGCTGATAGATCGACTCGTTCTGGATATTCGTTGCGATCATCCGCAGCGCTGTGAGATATTCCGTCTCGTTCGTACCGGTGGAGACCATGAAGATGAACCGAACCTTCTCTCCGGTCGCTTCATCATACACCAGTTCATTCGCCAGTCTGGCAAAGATGACGATGATCTGTTCCTTCTCGCTCGCCACGCGTCCGTGCGGTACCGCTACTTTCTTCCCGATACTGGTCGGCATCTGCAGTTCCCGCTCCACCACGCTTTGCAGAAACTCCGACTTGCTCTTGATGACCCCGGTCTTTGCCGCCTGGGAGATCATGGAGATGAAGAGTTCCTCCTTTGTTGCCGCTTTCACATCCAGCAGGATGAGCGATTCCGGGATGAACGAGGCCAGATGGTCATGCTCCGCTTTGTTCGTGACGATATCCAGAGAGTAGGCGATCGCCTCTTCCATGGTCGGAAGGAAGTTCCCGATGCCGATCTTCTGTGTCACTCCCATCTTATAGAGCATCTGCCGTACATTCGGACGCATGCCGACGATCAGCAGACGCTTCTTGTCCGTATGCAGCCGGTGGACGATGTTCTCCAGCGCCACGGCGCCGGTCGTGTCGATCACCGGA
>JAVBYA010000219.1 GCA_030824295.1 Bacteroidota bacterium | reverse complement strand
GAAGTCCATATGGAAGTCGAACAATTGTTTCTGTGTTGACGGAATGACGGATTCAAAACGGAGTTCAGCCATGGATGATCAGCCGACGAGCACGCTGCCGCCGTTCACATTCATGATCTCGCCGGTGATATGACGCGCGAGGTCCGAAGCAAGGAAGACGATCGGTCCGGCGATATCCTCCGGAGTCGGGATACGCTGGATGGGGATCTTCTTCCGTTCCTGTTCCTTGTACGCTGCATCAGAAAAGACCGAGTCATTCAGATCCGTATCGACCCAACCGGGAGCGACGGAGTTGACATTGATATTGTACGGCCCGAGTTCTGTTGCGATCGCTTTCGTGAAGGAGATCATTCCGCCTTTCGAGGCTGCATAATGGGAATGTTCTGCTTCTCCCCGCTGCCCTGCTGTGCTGGAGATGTTGATGATCTTTCCGTTCCGCTGTTTCTTCATGATCGGAACGACGGCATTCGTTAAAAAGAACATGCCGTCCAGATTCACCTGCATCGTTTCCTTCCACACCGATTCTTTCATGGAGCCGATCGCACCGTACGTCCAGATACCGGCATTGTTCACAAGGATGTCGATCCTTCCGAAATGCTTCATGGTGCGTGCGACCACGCTCTTCGCGCTGCTTGCTTTGCCGACATCCGCTTTGATGCTGATCGCATCTCTGCCCAATTTTTTCACAGAAGTGACAACAGCGGCCGCGGCTTTTGCATTCTTTGTATACGTGATGACGACATCGGCGCCGGCTTTTGCAAAGAGCAGCGCTGCTGCAGCTCCAATACCCCTTGAACCGCCGGTGATTATAACGACTTGATCGGTTAATGCTATCATAAGTCCCTATTAAGACAAATTGGTATGATTATTGTGTTTCACGGGTACAATATAATCAAAAGTCCTCTTTAGCGGTAATTGTTCTCAAAGTATTGTTTAGACAAAAGAGGACTGTCTTAGTCCAATTAGCGTTTTTCGCATATTTTCACAATTATTTCTTGACGGATGCGGAATTAATCGCTATATTTATTTAGATTAAGTCTAAATAAGAATAAATGGATATCGAATTAGCGAAAGAGAATTTCACCCAGTATTTGAAATCCGGTAAATACCGGATCACGCCGGAACGGTTCGTGATCCTGGAATCGGTGATGAATCACGACGGACATTTCGATGCGGATGAACTTTTCTTTCAGATGAAGAGTACAGGTCAGAAGGTCTCAAGAGCAACGGTCTATAACACGCTCGACCTTCTGCAGGATTGCGGACTCATTTCCAAATACCGGTTCGGTGAGAACCATTCCCGTTACGAACTCGCATTCGGCAGACCGCACCATCATCACCTGATCTGCCTGCAGTGCGGTGACATCATCGAGTTCGTGAACGACCGCATCGAGAAAGTTCAGAAGGATGTGTGCGAGGAGAATAATTTCATCGTGCAAACCACCACACTGCAGATCTTCGGGATCTGCTCAAAATGCCAGAAATGACCATGAGAACATTAGCAGAGATCCCGGCCGGTTCGACCGTCACCGTCTCCCACCTCGACTCGCATCCCGATACATGCAACCGTCTTCGCGAGATCGGTTTCTGTGAGAATGCCGAGATCCGCTGCGTGTCCAACAAATCGTCACAGCTCATCTGCGAGGTCTGCAACACCCGCGTCGGTCTGAATTATTCTACCGCCAACGCGATCATCGTCTTGCCTGTTCAAGGGGCATAATTTTCCGGGACCGTTCTGCGCTCCGATCCGTTTTCCATGACATCTGCCCGTATACCTTCACATCCGCTCCGCACCATCGCACTCATCGGCAATCCCAATTGCGGTAAGACCACGCTGTTCAATACGCTTACCGGACTCCGGCACAAGGTCGGGAACTATCCGGGTGTCACAGTGGAAAAGAAGGAAGGGACCATCAGCCTCGGCGGTACGGATGTGACGCTGCTCGATCTTCCCGGCACGTACTCCCTCTCCGCGAACTCCCCCGACGAACAGATCGTCTCCGATGTTCTGTTCGGCAGGATCGAAGGAACACCGGTCCCCGACCTCGTCATCTTCGTTGCCGATGCAACGAATCTGGAACGCAATCTCTATCTTCTCAGTCAGATCGTCGACCTTACCGTTCCGGTGGTCGTTGCGCTGAACATGATCGACCTTGTTGCCTCCGCCGGTATGGAGATCGATACCGAGCTCCTGGAAAAGGAATTCGGGATCGCATTCATTCCGATGATCGCCAGCAACGGCACCGGTGTGGAGCAGCTCCTGGCGGCACTTCCCAACGCTGCTCCGCACAGCAGCGGTCAACGCCGATGGTCGCTGCCGGAACCGGTGAAACGCGAGCATGACGAACTTGTCTCCCTGCTCGTCGCCAACGAGCAGCTCTCCGAGCCTGCCGCATTCCATGAAGCGCAGCTGTTACTCTCCGCCTCCGGTGAACCGGCGCTGCACGGCAAGCAACTGACAGATGCAACACGGACGCACATCGCTCAGGACCACGTGAATCTGGATTCGTCGGGTGTGAAGCGCCATTCGGTCTTCGTGGAATCCCGGTACCGGTGGATTCGCGGAGTCTATAAACGGAGTGTCGTCCATACCGCTGCACGCCGCCGCCAGACCCTTTCCGATTCCATCGATGCGGTCCTGACGCACCGGATATGGGGATTTCTGATCTTCTTTGTATTGATGGCTGTGATGTTCCAGACCATCTTCACCTGGGCCAATTATCCCATGGAGCTGATCAGTGCCGGGTTTGAATCATTTGCAGACCTCGTCTCTCAACGTATCCCGCCGGGAGATCTGCAGAGTCTCGTTACGAGCGGGATCATCGGCGGCGTCGGTGCCGTTGTCGTCTTCCTGCCGCAGATCGTTTTCCTGTTCCTCTTCCTCGGACTGTTGGAAGATACCGGATATATGTCCCGCGCTGCATTCATCATGGACCGGCTGATGAGCAAAGTCGGGCTGCATGGGAAGTCCTTCATCCCGCTCCTCTCCTCTTTTGCCTGTGCCATACCCGGTATCATGGCCACGCGCACCATTGAGAATCCGCGGGACCGGCTAGTAACGATCCTTGTGGCACCGCTCATGAGCTGCAGCGCCCGTCTGCCGGTCTTCGCATTGCTGATCGCGTCCTTTGTTCCGAACATCACCGTGCTTGGCTTCCTTCAGCTGCCGGCGCTCGTGCTGATCTCCATGTATCTGCTCGGACTCGTCTCTGCCCTTCTGACGGCCCGAATACTGAAGAGCACCCTGCTCAAAGGACCGACACCGCCGTTCATCATGGAATTGCCTCCGTACCGCATGCCGTCGCTCCGGAATACCATCATCCACATGTGGGAGCGTTCGGTTCTCTTCCTGAAGAATGCCGGCACGATCATCCTCGGAGTTTCCATCGTTCTCTGGTTCCTGGCCACCTATCCCAAAGTGGATCAGGGGACTCCTTCGGAAAAACTTGCACACAG
>JAVBYA010000422.1 GCA_030824295.1 Bacteroidota bacterium | reverse complement strand
CGGGGAAGTTGACCGAACGGACCGTCGTGGATGGAATTCCGACGACTTTGGTCCGGGGCTTCCGCTGGGTGACGAACGACGTTGTGAACTGTAGTTGTGCCGCCGCAGGGGCGCTGACCATGTATCTTTTGCTTTAGCAGGTAAAGATTGGTACCTTAACCTATGAAAACAACAACAGTGAATGTACACAACATCCAGATCGGCAGCGGGAGACCGCTGACCCTCATCGCCGGTCCATGCGTGGTGGAGAACCGCGACATGATCTTTTATACGGCGGAAAAGGTCCGTGCGATCTGTGAACGGTATTCCACGCCGGTCATCTTCAAGTCCTCCTACAAGAAAGCGAACCGGACCAGTATGACCGGATTCATCAGCATCGGGATGGATGAAGCGTTGAGGATCCTGGACGATGTGAAGAAGAGTTTCGGTATGCCGATCCTGACCGACATCCATACGGAAGGGGAGGTCGCCGCTGCTGCCCAGGTGGCCGATGTGCTTCAGATCCCTGCGTTCCTCTGCCGGCAGACGGACCTGCTCATCGCCGCGGGAAAGAGCGGCCGGGTCGTGAATATCAAAAAAGGGCAGTTCCTTGCGCCGCAGGACATCAAACACCCCATCGAGAAAGTGGAATCGACCGGTAATAAGAACATTCTGGTGACGGAACGGGGAACATCGTTCGGATACCATAATCTGGTGGTGGATATGCGAGGATTGGTGATGATGCGGGAATTCGGATATCCGGTTGTGCTGGATGCGACGCATTCCGTGCAGCTGCCGAGCGGTGAGAGCGGACGGAGCGGCGGACAGCCCGAGTTCATCTTCCCGCTGTCGCGTGCCGGTGCCGCTGTCGGGATCGATGCGCTGTTCGTGGAGACGCATCCCGAACCGTCCAAAGCGCTGAGTGACGCTGCCAGCCAACTTCCGCTGGACCAATTGGAAACCCTGTTGAAGCAAGTACTTCCGATCCATGCCACTGTCAATGCAACGGTCTGACCTTATGTCCAACGAATCCCTCGATCTGCAGCGAGCAAAGCGCGTCATCCGCATGGAAGCGGATTCCGTTGCAGCACTCGAAAAAAACATCAATGCATCGTTCCAGAAGGCCGTGGACATCATCTTCGCCTGTAAAGGAAGAGTGGTCGTGACCGGTATGGGAAAATCGGGCATCATTGCCCGCAAGATGGTGGCAACGATGAACTCCACCGGAACACCATCCATCTTCCTGCATCCGTCGGATGCCGTTCACGGCGACCTCGGCATGGTGCGCAGCGACGATGTGGTGATCTGCATCTCGAAGAGCGGCGACACGCAGGAGGTGCGTCAATTGATGCCGATGTTCAAGCGCATCGGCGTACCGACCATTTCAATGGTTGGCAACATGCATTCCCATCTGGCGCTGCAATCCGATGTCGCGCTGGATATCTCCGTGAAGGAAGAAGCCTGTCCGCATAATCTCGCGCCGACCACCTCTACCACCGCCACGCTTGCGATGGGGGATGCACTGGCCGTGACACTGCTGGAGAAGAAGAATTTCACTGCCGATGACTTTGCGCTCTTCCATCCAGGAGGGAACCTCGGCAAACGGCTGCTGCTGAAGATCGAAGAACTGGCGGTGACCGGTCCGCAGATCCCGAAGATCGGACTGCAGACCAGTCTGAGGGATGCTATCCTTGAAATGACGAGCAAACGGCTCGGCGCCACCAGCGTGGTCGATGCGCAGGGACAGCTTGCCGGCATCATCACGGACGGCGACCTGCGGCGGCTGCTGCAGAAAACGACCGATGTCTCGAATCTCACGGCCGAACAGGTGATGACGAAGAATCCGAAGACCATCCGTAAAGGGACGCTTGCGTCTCTCGCACTGCAGGAGATGGAACAATTCAGCATCACGCAGCTGATCATCGTGGATGACGAACGGAGACCGTTCGGCATCGTCCATCTGCATGATCTTGTCCGGGCCGGACTCGGCGGAGAGACCGCCTCGTGAGGAACCTCCTCGTACTTTCCGCTGTGTTCCTTCTCTTCACCGGATGTGAGGAGAAGGTCCGCCCTTCGGTGCTCACTGGTGTTTCCGGCACGCAGTTACCGTCCCAGGAGAGCTGGAATTCCACCATCACCTTCACCGATTCCGGGATCGTCAAAGCGGTCGTGCAGGCGGGACATATCTACTCCTACGATAATACACGCATCACCTTCCTTGATTCCGGTGTGGTGGTCGATTTCTTCGATGAACGGGGTGCGCATTCATCCCGGCTGACATCCTTACGGGGATCGGTCAATGAAGGATCGAACGATCTGGAAGCCACCGGCAATGTGGTGGTCGCGTCGGACAGCGGTACGGTGGTGCGAACGGAGAAGATGTTCTGGACCAATGCCACGCAGCTCATCCATTCACCGGATTTCGTCCACATCACGTCGCCGAGCGAGGACCTGAAAGGGACGGGGTTCGAGTCTGACCATAATCTGCGGAACTACCGTATCTTCAAAGTGACCGGAACAGCGGACCAGAAGTGATGCGCTCATTCGTCATACTGCTGCTGGCCGTTCTGCCGGCACTGTCGCAGCAAGCCAATCAGGTGGTGCTGCAGAACGCGGATGTCTTCTCGGGGAAGCGTCTGGAGACCGGTGAAGATGTGCGGGAATTGACCGGGAATGTCCGCTTCAAACAGGGGAACACGACCGTCTGGTGCGACAAGGCGGTGCAATATCTGAACCGGAACGAGATCGAACTGAACGGGAACGTGAAGATCGTCCGCGACACGGTGACGCTCACCGCACGGAAGGGACGATACTTCGGCAATTCACGGAGAGCGGACGGGGAAGGGAATGTCCGTCTCAAGACACCGCATGTGACGCTCTATGCCGATATCGGCACCTATTATCTTGATGAGGAGCGGGCGTTCTTCCAGAGGAATGTCCGCGTGGTCGATTCCAGCACCATCATCTATGCGGACCAGCTGACGTACTTCGAGAAGCAGCGGAAGTCCGAAGCGATGCTGAATGTGCGCATCCTGAACGTGAAGGATAACGCATGGATGTTCGGCAATCATCTGATCCATTCTGATTCCACACGCTACAGCCGGATGACGGAGCATCCGCGGCTCCTCCAGGTGGATACATCGGACGACGGACAGATCGATACATTAGCAGTGAAGAGCATGGTGATGGAATCGTTCGATGATTCCTCGAAGCGGATGATCGTGAAGGACAGCGTGGTGATCGTGCGGGGGGAACTGGCAGCACGGAGCGGGCTCTTACGATTCTACCGTCAGAATGAACGCATCGAACTGTATCAGACGCCGGTCGTGTGGTACCGCGAGAATCAGGTGACGGGAGATACGATCGTGCTGACGATGGACGAGAACATGCTCAAGACCGTTGCTGTGCGTACGCGGGCATTCGTCCTGTCGCAAAGCGATTCGCTCTATCCGAACCGGTACAATCAGCTGACCGGGC
>JAVBYA010000024.1 GCA_030824295.1 Bacteroidota bacterium | reverse complement strand
TCACTTCCAGATGTTCGTTGATGTCCTCATCCTTCTCCAGATGTCCGTACATCATGGTCGCGGTGGACTTGTAACCGATCTTGTGTGCTTCGCGCATCACATTCAGCCAATCCGCCGACGTCCCTTTCTTGCTGCTGATCTTCTTCTTCACGCGGTCCGAGAGGATCTCCGCGCCGCCGCCGGGGATGGAGCGCTGTCCGGCGTCCCACAACCGCTGCAGCACCTGCGCAAGTGTCAATCCGGACACCCGCGCCATTTCGATGAACTCGGAAGTGGAGAAGAAGTGCGGATACACTTCCGGCACTTCTTTCACCGTCCGGCGGACCATCTCTTCGTAATACTCGAACGGCAGATCCGGATTCACGCCACCCTGCAGAAGGATGGTGGTGATCCCTTTCTTTGCCGAGTCGCGGAATTTCTCCAGCATCTGGTCCACGGTGTACGTATAGACACCTTCCTCGCCGGGGTGGCGGTAGAATGCGCAGAAGATGCAGTCGATGTTGCAGACATTGGTGTAGTTCGGGTTGGAGTCCAGAACGAACGAGACCTGCGGTGCAGGGTTCTTCCGGTAGCGGATCAGATTGGCAAGGTCACCGAGATCCAGCAGCTGCGCGTTCCGGAGCATGAACAGTCCCTCTTCACGGTCGATCCGGACATTGTTCCGTACCTTGGTATAGATCTCTGATAGTGTCATAGACTCATGGACGTTGTTATCCTGTTGCCGAAGCGACCTTCAGGAACAGGGGAATGATTGCGTTTACAGTGTAACGGTGTATCCGGCGGCCTTCATGTCCTTGATCAGACTGAAGCTGATCTCTTCGAGCTTCACTTCGATCTCTTTATAGGAGATGCCGGGGATACCTTTCGGAGGTGTTTCATTCTTGTGATGGATGCAGCAGACGCGGTTCGATCCAACCTTGCCGATAAGATATCCGAGTTCGAACATGGCGCTGTTGATATCTTCGGGATTGTAGAGGTAGTATGCGTATTTGACGGTCGGATATTGCTCCAAAAATCCCACGATGGCATCCGCAGCGGTGCCGCGCTGGAAGACGATCCCTTCGATGCCGATCTCTTTCAGCAGCTCGGTCAGCTGGTTCTGGAATTCTGATTCCGATGAGGAAAGGACCAACACCTGGGTTTTGGATGAGGTATTCGCAGCAACCGGAGCAGGTGCCGGTGCCGGAGCAGGTGCAGGTTTGGGGACAACCGGTGCCGGTGTTGGTGCAGCGGGAGCCGGACGAGGTGCTGCCGGTTCCGGTTTGGGTGCAGCGACTGGTGCAGGAGCCGGAGCAGGTGCTGCGACTGCAGTAGGTTTGGGAGCAGGAGGTGCGGGAGCAGGGGCTGATTTCTTCAGCTCACCTTCGGCCAGAGATGATGCCTGTTTGACCGTATCCAAAATGAGCTGTGCGGAGTTCTGATAGAAATACGCGCCGTTCTCATCTTTCGTGATCTTCTCGCGGAACGGATTCCCGGGAGCACCGAGTTTCGCGATGGTATCGAGACACGACTTCCTCCACATCAGGTATTGACTCTGCATCTTGGCGTTGTACCCGGAGAACTCGTGTCCTCCCTCAGGGGCGAGTTTCTCCCCCTGCTGTATCAACTCCTGAAGTTTTGTAACGGTCTGCTGATCCATCGTCTCGATCGTGATTAAAGTTGCCTAAGTTACGAAATTACTTCAACTTCTTCAACGAGTTTTTTGAATATGTTGATCGCCGCGCGCTCGCGTTCGCCGAGACGGTAGTTGAAGCCTTGAAGGTACTCGCTCGTTTCCGTCGGTGTAAGATCGATCGCGGCACCGTGCACGGCGCCGATGGTGTCCAGATGGTGTTCACCCCGTTCGAGCGACTGTTGGATGATCTCCTGTAGTTCAGCAGCAGTCTCGGTTCCCATCGACTTTTTATGCGCCCAAACGGCAAAAACGAACGGCATCTTCTGCCAGTCATACCATTCCTTGGCAAGGTCGAACACGAGGTCAAAGCCCGGCAATCCCCCCTTGTTCGCTTTCAATGCTTCATCACCGATCAGCAGCACTGCATCGAACGGTGTGTAATCATTCACGCCGGAGTGAAGGCGTACGAACTGCGCTTTCACTCCGTATTTCTTCTCCAACAGCACCTGCAGCAGCCGGACCGACGTTGCGGTATCGTCGATGATACCGATCTTCTTCCCGTTCAATCCCTGCCAACCCTCTTTGGAGAAGAGCATGACGCTCTTCACCTGGTCCCGAGTGGCGATGCAGTAATTCATCAACTGCAGATCCTGCTCCATGGAGAAATAATCCATCAGCGAGAAGAGTCCGGCATCGATCTGGCCTTTGGCTGCCAAACGTCCCATGCGCCGGGGAGCGATGGGGAGGACTTTGAACTGGCGCTGCTCGAAATGCTCGTAGAAGGGGACGGAGTTGAGATACGGGATCTTCCCGATGACCTTGTCCGTGTTGACGTTGAGCGCATTATAATAGACATCCCGTTCCACCGGGATCTTGCCGGCGTCGTTGATGATCTTGATGAGTTTGTCCTTTGCCATGGTCATGGGACTGATGGCTCCGGCGTCATGCGCGATCTTCTCGCCGCCGACAGTGCCGTCCATATCGTCCGCTCCGAAATTGAGCGCGACGGATGCGACCTCTTCGGTGAGCATCACCCAATACGCTTTGATGTGCGGGAAGTTGTCCAGCATCAGCCGTGAGACGGCGATGGTCTTCAGGTCCTCGATGGCGGAGGTGAAATCGTTCTTCGGTTTGATGCCGGTGTCGCCCGGCTGGAATGCCAGCGGGATGAAGGAGAGGAATCCGTGCGTCTCGTCCTGCGCCTCGCGCAGTTTCACCATATGCATCACCCGCTCCTCGTACGTTTCGATGTGACCGTAGAGCAGCGTTGCATTGGAGGGAATGCCGAGCCGGTGCGCCGTCTTATGGACCTCGAACCAGGTCTTCGCGCCGATCTTCTGATTGAACAATAATTTTCGCACACGCTCCGAGAAGACCTCTGCACCGCCTCCGGGCATCGTGCGGAGTCCGACTGCATACAATTGACGCAATACTTCTTCGATGGACATCTTGAACTTCTTATGGAAGAAATCGATCTCCACCGCCGTGAAAGCCTTCACATCCACCTGCGGATACGCCTTCTTGATATCGCGTACCATGCCGACGTAATATTCCCACGGCCAGTCGGGATGAAGACCGCCGGTGATGTGCACTTCATGGACATCCGAATTCAGTTTGGAGAGGATATCCTCGATGGTCATCTCGTATGCTTCGGGCGTGCCCTGCTTCACAGCGAAGTCGCAGAACTTGCAGGAGAGCACGCAGATATTCGTCGGCTCGATCTTCTGATTGACGACATAATAGACCGTGTCGCCGCTCTTCATCTGCTGGACGGCATGCGCCATCTTGCCGATGGAGATGATGTCCTGTGATGCGAACATCGTCAACCCATCCTGCAGCGAAAGC
>JAVBYA010000294.1 GCA_030824295.1 Bacteroidota bacterium | reverse complement strand
TCCTTCTTCTTACATCGACACCGGTGCTTGCCGGCGGGTTCCAACTGAACGAACACGGCGCCCGCGCCATGGCACAAGGCGGCGCGTGGGCAGCCAGAGCATACGACGGTTCTGCCATCTTCTTCAATCCTGCCGGACTCGGTTTCCAGACCAAGAATTCGCTTTATGTAGGTTCCACCATCATCATGCCGACAGCATCGTTCAATGACGCTTCCCGCGCCTACAAGAAAACGGAGATGGTCGATCAGGTGTTCACACCGATCAATGTGTACGGCACGTACCGCATCAACGATGACATCAACGTCGGACTCGGCATCAACAACCCGTACGGCCTCGGTTCTGAATGGCCGACGACCTGGGACGGACGAAAGATCTCGGTGAAAGTGGACCTGATGTCCTTCTTCTTCTCCCCCACCGTCTCTTATAAAGTGAACGACCAACTCTCCCTGGGTCTTGGTGCCAACATCGTGACCGGGAATGTGACCATCAATAGAGCCGTTGACGTTCCGCCGCTGTTCGCGGAACCGACCGTTACGCTGGATATGTCCTCCATGGGCTATGGGTTCAATATCGGTGCTATTTATAAATTCACCCCCGAAGTCTCGGTCGGTGCTTCGTATCGCAGTGCGGTAACGCTGGATGCCACCGGTACGGCGAAATTCACCAACAACAACACCCTGTTGAACCTCCCGGAAGGGGATGCCGCTGCGAGCCTGACCCTGCCGGCAACAGCATTCATCGGTGTTGCTGTGAAACCGATGGAGAATCTGGAAGTGGAAGCGGATTATCAGTTCGTCGGCTGGTCCAGCTATGATAAACTGGTGATCGAGTTCAAAGCGGACCCGTCCAAGAATTCGATCGCAGACAAGAAATACGAGGACACCTATATCATCCGGGTCGGTGCTGAATATACCATGGATGCGTTCCAGTTCCGCGCCGGTTATCTGTATGACAATTCGCCGGTGCTGCCGAAATATGTCGATCCGATGCTTCCGGATGCCAACCGGAACGGGATCAATGTCGGTGTCGGTTATAAATTCTCAGAGAACCTCACGTTCGATCTCTCCTATCTGAACCTGCTGTTCGATCAGGCGAAGGCGGAAGGAACAGACAACGGCTTCGACGGTACGTATGATGCCAACGCCAATCTGTTCGGCTTCAACGTCGGTTATACATTTTAATCCAATCACCATCTCACTAGGAGGCATGAATGAAGTTTTACAACACAACACTGGTACTCGCTCTTTCACTGCTGGTCATCACCGGCTGTAAAGAGGACGAGGATCCGGTCACGGCAAAAGCATCCGTGGCGAAGTATGTGTCCATCGGGAACAGCCTGACCGCCGGATATCAATCGGGCGGTCTGTACAAATCCGCACAGATCTATTCCTATCCGATGCTGATGTCCACACAGCTGAAGAATGCCGGCGCAACACTCGGCACGTTCGAGATCCCGACCTGGGAAGATCCGGGTTCCTACGGTGCGGACGGCAAGACCTCCCGCCTGATCCTGACCAGCCTGACCGGTCCGACGATCGTAACGGAAGGAAAAGCTCCCGGCACGCAGTCGAATCTGGCGTTGCCCCGTCCCTATGATAATCTGGGCATTCCCGGTTCCATCGTGTTTGACTTCCTTGATACCACCAATTTCCTCAATAAGAGTGTCTCCCGGGCAAATCCCTTCTTCGGGCATGTTCTGCGCAGCAGCACGATGGGGGCGAGCATCCTGAAACAGGCCAAAGCATTGAATCCGGACCTCGTCACATTCTGGCTGGGGAACAATGATGTGCTCGGATATGCCACCAGCGGCGGTACATCCGTGAGTCCGTTCAGCGGCAGCGCCACGCCGACCCCTGCCGGTACATTCACCGGTATGTACAACCAGGCGGTCGATTCTTTGAAATCGAACCTGCCGAATGCAAAGCTCGTCTTCGCGAACATCCCGGATGTGAAAGCAGTGCCGTATTTCACCACCATCGGACCGAAAGTGGCTGCAGCACTTGCCGCTGCCTCGCCAACGGTTCCGCTCTATGCACGTTATCAGATGCACGGGAACAGCGGAGTGGCGATGGATTCCACCCGCTTCACCGAAGTGAATGCTCCGTTCCTGGTCCTTCCCGCAAGCTCATATGCTTCCTTGATCGGAACCGTCAGCGGCAAATGGTACAAGGACAATGCGAGCAAGTATCCGACACTGCCGGCCGGCATCGACACCACCAAACCGTTCGGCGTCCACCCGCAGAACCCGTTGCCGGATGCTTTGGTGCTTGATGCAAGTGAACAGGCCGTTGCACAGACCGCCATCACGTCGTTCAATGCCACGATCGCCGCTGCCGCTGCCAAACATGGCGCAGCACTGGTGGATGTGAACACCTTCTTCAACACTGTGAAAGCGAGCGGTATCACGCTGAGCGGCACGAAATATACGACCGACTTCATCACCGGTCAGCTCTTCAGTCTGGACGGCGTGCATCCTTCCGGCAAAGGCCAGGGAGTGATCGCGAACGAGTTCATCAAAGCGATCAACAGCAAGTTCGGATTCACGATCGGCCAGGTGGATGTTGCTGCGCTTCCGGGTGTTGCCGTCACACCGTTGACCAAGTACATGCCGAACAGCAAAGCACTCGACGGCGGCAGGTATTCCGACTGGCAGCCGTTCCTGAACCTCTGGAACTGATCGGTCAACAATCAGAGAGCAGCAGAAATAAAAAAACTCCCGGAGCGATCCGGGAGTTTTTTATTGTACGGCATTCAGGGTGAAGTTCAGTGTTTCAGTGCGGGCGGGTGAACGTTGTCGTGGTCGTCCATCGGCTCCAGATGTGTGACGATATGAGAGCGCTGCTCCAGCGCGGAGGCGAGCTTCGCTTCGATCTCCGTGGAGACCATGTGCGCCTGTTCCAGCATGGTGCCGTGCGGGAAGAGCAGATGGAATTCGATCCAGATAGAGATGCCACTGTCACGATAGCGTAATTCATGGTAGACGAGTTGCCGTTTTGCGGTCTCTTCCTTCAACACGTCATGGATCTTCTTCTCCAGTTCAGGATTCGCTTCATCCATCAATCCACCCACCGACTGCCGCACCAGCTTCCCCCCTTCCCACAGGATGTTCAGAGCGACTGCCATCGCCACCAGCGGATCGAACGGCAGCCATCCGGTCAGCTGGGTCAGCAGCAGTCCCGCAACAACGCCGAAGCTCGTCCAGGAATCGGTCAGCACATGCTTGCCGTTGGCGATCAGGATCAGTGAATTGGATTTCTTTCCGCGCCACACCAGGAACGCGCCGAGTCCCAGATTGATGACCGATGCACCGAAGATGATGTACGTGCCGACGTCCAGGTTCTGCAGGACGATGCCGGAGACCAGCTTCAGCATCGACTCATAGATGATGAAGAGCGCGGCAAGGATGATCAGCGCCCCTTCGATGCCGGCAGAGAAGAAACTCACCTTTTCATGACCGTACGGATGGCT
>JAVBYA010000153.1 GCA_030824295.1 Bacteroidota bacterium | reverse complement strand
CGATTCCGGTCTCCGGTTCGGTTCCGGCTCTTCCGGTCAACTATACCTATCAGTTCGAACCCTACCAATCCGTCATTACTCCGGACAGCCGGTATGCCTTCGTCACCTGCCGCAGATCCGGCGAGGTGCGTGTCATCGACCTGCAGCTTCAAAAAGTGGTTGATTCCATCGCTGTTGGTTCAGTACCGTTGATCCCGGCCATGACACCATCCGGTGATATGGTCTTCGTTGCGAACCGGAATTCCAATTCCGTCACCGCGATTGCAACTGCCTCCAGGACCGTCGCTTTCACAATCCCGAATGTCGGTGTTGAACCGCACGGCATCGCTGTATCGAAGGATGCGAAGTATCTCTACGTCTCCTGCGAGAACCTCGGCATCAGCGAGCCGCCGCACCATGCAACGAGCGGAGGGAAGAAACCATCCTTCCTGAAAGTGATCGATATCGCCGCCCGTGCAGTCGTGGCATCGCTTGAACTGGGAAATTTCGGCTCCGGCATGGCAGTCACGAACTGAAACGGCTTTCCGCCGGTATTTTCGACAGTTTTTTTTGTTTTTCAACTGGAATAACGCTAAGTTTATCATACAAAACAGCCGATACATCAATATTATATAGAGCATATGGAACAAGCAGAGAAACTGACCCGTCCTGTAGTGACGGAACTCGATGAGATCTTAGGCACCCCGTTCAAAGTTCTGGATGATGGTTTCATCCGCGTTGTGGATTATATGGGCAGCGACGAATCGATCGTGCAGGCGGCACGGGTGTCGTACGGCAAAGGAACGAAGAAGGTCAGCGAGGATCGCGGATTGATCCGGTATCTGCTCCGTCATCAGCACACCACGCCGTTCGAGATGTGCGAGATCAAGTTCCACGTCCGCGTGCCGATGGATTGCTGGCGTCAATGGATCCGCCACCGCACGGCGAATGTGAACGAATATTCCACCCGCTATTCGCTGGCGATCGATGCAGCGCAGCGTGCCGGCGAGGACCAGTGGCGTATCCAATCGAAAGATAATAAGCAGGGGAGCGACGGATTCTTCGAACCGGCAGCGGGGAAGAGATTCTCGGACCAGGAATTCCAGCTGCAGAACATGGCGCGCACTGTCTACGAAGAACGGGTGAATGCCGGTATGGCGCGCGAACAGGCGCGCAAGGACCTTCCGCTCTCCACCTACACGGAAGCGTACTGGAAAGTGGACCTGCACAATCTGCTCCACTTCCTCTGGCTGCGGATGGACCCGCATGCGCAGTACGAGATCCGCGCGTATGCTTCCATCATCGGCAACGAGATCGTGAAGCGATGGGTGCCGACCGCATGGGAAGCGTTCCAGGATTATAAAGTGAAAGCATCGTCCCTCTCGCATATCGAGATCGAGATCATCCGCGCGTTGAATACCGGCGGGAAGGAAGCGGCTGCAGAAGCGGCCCGATCGTTCGGTCTGCTTCCGCCGGCAGGGCAGGAGATCAAAAGCAACCGCGAGCGCGGTGACATCGAAGCAAAGTTAGAGACACTCGGCATCGCCATCCCATGGAAATGATGTGAAAGCACTTCGTCAGACATATCAACCGCAGACCGTCCGTGCACCGGAATTGTACGGTGACCGCTGGTTCAATTCCGAACCGCTGTCGCTCCGTGCGGCCGAAGGGCAGAATGTTCTGCTCTTCTTCTGGACGTACACCTCGCCCGGTTCGCTGCGGATGCTCCATGTCATCAAGGAATGGTTCGAGGAATATTCTGAACTTGGACTCCTCTGCATCGGCGTGCATTCCCCGGAATTCCCCTTCGCACGGCAGCAGCGCAAAGTGGAAGAGGTCCTGAAACAGTACGACATCCGTTTTCCCGTTGTGGCGGACAATGACCGGGTGATCGCACAAGCGTACCGTATCGCCGAACTACCTTCGGTGGTGCTGGTGGGGAGCAACGGCAATATCTATGATATCGTTTCGTCGCTCAGTTCGTTCTCGCGTCTCGAACGGTCTCTCCAGTACCTTCTCCGTCAGTCCGGATTCTTTGGCGAACTCCCCCCGCTCCGCTCGTACGGCGATGCGCCCGACGGCCGCGGCCGATCAATGGAACTCACGACCGGTTATCTGCACGGTTCGCTCGGCAATACCGAAGGATACAGTCCGGAACTCGCAGCTGAATACCGTGACCCGCAATTGTACATCGAAGGGAAGTTCTACGCCCATGGCATCTGGCGTGCGGAACGGAACGCGTTCCATTACGACGGACCGCCGAACGAAGGGTATCTCATCTGCAGCAGCGGCGGCGAGGACGTTGATGTGCTTGTCGGTTCCGAACAGAGAACGACTGTTGCCATCCGTGTGGACGACGCGTCGATGCTGCTGGAACAGATGAACACGGATGTGAAACGTGATGCAAAAGGGAACACCAGCATCGCTGTCAATGAACCGCAGTTCTTCTCGGTCTTCCGTGCTTCCCACCGTGAGCACCATGCGGTGAAATTCATCCCGGCACAGTCCGGCGTGACGTTCTACAAGTTCTCCCTCCATTCCGAACCGTCCGCTGAGGATGGTTCCTCTCTCATCCGGAACAACTGACCGGCCATGAAGACCCGTATAACCGAACTGTTCGGTATCCACGTTCCCATCATTCAGGGAGGAATGGTATGGGTCTCCGGATGGAAGCTCGCTGCCGCCGTTTCCAACGCCGGTGCGCTGGGCTTGATCGGTGCCGGTTCCATGAAGCCGGACCTGCTTCGTGAACACATCCGTCAGTGCGCAGCAGCGACCGACAAACCGTTCGGAGTCAACATCCCGTTACTGCGCGGAGATATCCAGGAACTGATCGATGTCATTCTGGACGAGAAGGTGCAGATCGTTTTCACGTCGGCGGGACATCCTGGTCGTCACATCGAACGATTCAAAAAGGCAGGCTGCCGGGTAGTGCATGTCGTAGCAAATGTCAAACAGGCACTGAAAGCTCAGGAGGTCGGATGCGATGCCGTTGTTGCCGAAGGTTTCGAAGCAGGCGGGCATAACGGACTGGACGAGATCACCACGCTGGCGCTCATCCCGCAGGTGGCAGATGCCGTGACGATACCCGTCATCGCCGCCGGCGGTATCGCGGACGGACGGGGAATGCTCGCAGCGCTCGCACTCGGTGCAGAAGGGGTGCAGATCGGGACCCGTTTTGCTGCAACATTGGAATCGTCCGCGCACGAGAATTACAAACAGAGGATCGTCGACGCGAAGGACGGCGATACCATCATCACCTATCGGCAGATACTCCCGGTCCGGGCCCTCCGGAATCCGTTCATGGAGAGCGTTTTGAAAGAAGAGACGGAACGCGGAATGACTCGGGAACGGATGATGGAACTGCATGCGAAAGGGCGTGAACGGAAAGGGATCTTCGAAGGGAACTGGGAAGAGGGGGAAATGGAGATGGGGCAGAGTTCCGGATTGGTGAAGGATGTCATTCCCGCGGCGGAAGTGGTCGTGCGGAT
>JAVBYA010000259.1 GCA_030824295.1 Bacteroidota bacterium | reverse complement strand
CTCTTCGATCGTCTTCCGTTCCTGTACCGACAGACGGTCATACACGCAGTCATACGCCTGCATCGTATTGACCATCCAGACCGATTCGTTCAGCGACTGCCAGAAGAGACGTCCGGGCGCTTCACTGGCCGCGGCGGGATGCGTACCGAGGGTCGGATATAGCGCAGCATACTTCAGCAGCATCTCCTTGACGAAACGCGCATAGCGGTCATCCTTCGTCACCTGATAGATGACGCCAGCCATCTGCATCTCGCCGTAGTTCTGTTTATGCCGCTCGTGGGTATAGCCGCCGGCATCCTTCGGCACCGGCACATCCATCGTTGCGAGTATCGCCGCGTCGACCTTCGCTTTGGCATCCGCAAAGGCCTGCTCAAAGAGCGGATACTTCCCGGCGGAACGTTTGATGGAGGCAATGTCCGCTGCATTCACAAGCATGGAAGGACGCTGCTGCGCCGGGACGGATCCCGGCAGCAGCAGAAGTACGATGATGATGGTTAAGAGAGTTTTCATGCTGTCCCGGGTTACGCGAAGAAGAGTCCGCCGTTGATCTGAATGGTCTCGCCGTTGATGAACGACGATTGATCGCTTGCAAGGAACAGCACCAGGTCCGCCACTTCGTACGCTTCCCCTTCCCGTCCCAGCGGCGTCATGCCGGCCACTTTTGCCCGCACTTCCGGTTTGGTGAACGTATTGTGGAATGTGGTGTTGATCATACCGGGAGAGACGGCGTTCACGCGCACCTTCTTCGGTGCGAGTTCCTTCGCCAGTCCGCGCGTAAAGGTGAGCACACCCGCCTTGGCGGACGCATAAGCGATCGCGCCCGGTCCTCCGCCGTCATGCACTGCCTGTGTGGAGAAGTTCACGATGGATGCGCCGTCATTCAGCTGCGGGATGACCGCCTTCGTCACGAAGAAGACGCTCTTCAGGTTCACATTCATCACGGCATCCCAGAACGATTCTTCCATCTCGACGATCGTGTGACGGCCCATGAGTCCGCCGGCAACGTTCACCAGGATATCGATCTTTCCGCCGAACGTTTTCGTTGCTTCCGCCACAAGGCGTTCTGCATCCGCGAACTTCGTCATATCACCCTGCACAGCGATCGCTCTCCCTCCGGCTGCCGTGATCTCTGCTACCGTCGCTTCCGCATCCGCTTTGTTGTCATAGTAATTGACGGCAACGGCTGCGCCGCTCTTCGCCAGTTTCAGTGATACCTGTCTTCCGATGTCGCGCGCACCGCCGGTGATGATCGCGATCTTGTTCGCTAGTGTTGTCATGATGTTCCCTTATACTGATGGATGATTGTTGAATACTCGTTGACCTGTCACAAACGGACGCTCAGTTCCGCTGCCGTGCGGTGACGGTACATGCCGTTCGTGTTGATATTGGACTGCCAGACATCCTTATAGATCTGCGTGGAATATTCGTACACGATATCCAGCGTGACGATGCTCTCCGTGATCCCGAGACCGAGTGTATATCCGGAGCGCATCACCGGTTCACCAACGATCGCGGCTCCTTCGGGTTCGAACACCTGCGCCGTCTCAAAATATCCGAACCGCACCGCAGGCCATCCCTTGTCTGCATACTCTGCGCCGAGCGAGAACGAAGGCGCGGAGAGCCACGGTTTCGCCGAAGGCGCAGTCCCCTGCTTCACTTCCGCAAGATTCAACTGACGCGATTCCACATCGAAAGCAATGGTCCACCGTTCGAACGGACGGAGCATCACGCCGATGGTGTAGGCGAGCGGATAGGAGATCTCTTCTTTTCCTGAAACCGTTGTCTGCACGATGGTAGTGCGGACAGAATCCTCCGTCCGGGACGGATTGTATCTCTGGCTGACCAGCACCACATCCTCACGGGAGGAGAATGCGGAGGTGTATTCGCGGGTGAGTGTGTACGGAAGTTTGAACGACGCTCCGACGGTATATGTCGGCTGTGCGATGCGGAATCCAAGGGTCACGCCAAGACCGGAAAATTCGGAGGTGCCGGAAGCGGTGGAACTATACTTGACCGTATCCTGCACGCGGAACCGGTTGTACAGGAACGTGAGGAAACCACGATCGAGACGCGATTCCATGTCATCGGACGATCCGGTGAAATAGCTGACCGATGCTCCGCCGCTGAACGCTCCGTAGGAGAATCCAACCGCCGGCGTGACGCTCCAGATCTCCCCTTCCCTGCTGCGGACTGTACGGTACCATCGTGCACGAAGCGTATCGGAGGGCTGCAGTTCTGGAATAGGTGTCGGACGGTACCGGCCAAGAAGCGGATCCGTTACGTTGTTGTTCCGATAATAGTGTGTCAGGTCGACGGCGCGGGCGGCACCGAACCCGATGACGAGCGACGCATCCTCGAATTTGAAAGGATATGCTGCAGCGAACGAAAGAGGCGAGGACGTTGATGAGTTGCGGCTCCAGTTCGGCCCCATGGTGTCGAACGGTTTCTGAAGCTGTTCCCACGGATCGGTGACCGGTGTGGTATCATTGAGCATCGGCGATTTGATATCCCCCCACGAATCCTCCATCATCAAACTCAAGCCGGTGAAGTAGCGGTTCGGTACCCATTTCTGCGTCTGCTGCTGAAGCATGCTGGAGAGGTCCCCGCTCACGCGGATCTCCAGCGAGCGGACCGAGGTGAGTCCGGCGGGATTCGAGAAAAGGACCGAAGCATTATTCCCGGCTGCCGTCACGGCGCCGCCCATTCCCAGTGCGCGAACATCGTGGGTGAGAGATTGGTCCGTCCCCTGCAGTGTGAGAGGTGTATACGCTCCTTGTGCCGCTGCAGGAGAACCCATGAGAAGCGCTCCGGCAATGATCATCGAAAAGTTCTTCAGGGTCGGTCTCATTTGAACTGTACTCCTAAGCTAAGACGATGGACCGACGGGAGGTAATCGCCCATCGCACCATAACTGTAATCGATCGTAAGAGGGAATCCGGTGATGTCCTGCCGGATACCGGCCCCGGCAGTGAAGCTGTCATTGTCATAGAAGATCTTGTACCCTGCACGAACGAAGAACGCTTCCTCGAACGCATACTCGGTGCCGAGATGCATCTGCTGTGCGTAATCGTTCGGCTGGAACAGATCATAAGCGAAGGTGATGCGGTTCGATTCCGATGCACCCAACAGTGCGTCGGGACCGATCAGGTCCGCCGCCGTGCCGATGCGGAACATGAGCGGCGCCGGGAACGCTTCTTTCGCGAACTTCACCTGCTGCCCGAAATTCTGGATGGAGACGCCGATCCGGATCGAACGGTATCCGGTATTGTACTGCATGCCGAAATCGAACAGGAACAATGCGGCGTAGGTGTTCACTTCTTCCTTCGCACCGGTGGTGGGATTGGTCAGGATGATCGTGGCACTGTTCCAGAGCGACTCGCGGATGTATTTCGCGGTGACTCCGGCAGTGAAACGGTCGGTCATCCGCTGCGCATAACTGACGCCGAACACGTACGAGGAAGGATTGAACGT
>JAVBYA010000100.1 GCA_030824295.1 Bacteroidota bacterium | reverse complement strand
AAAGTTGTGCTAATATTGGACCGGGACAACCCAGAGAGGTTGTCCCTCGTTTTTTTTCAGGAGACCTATGAAGATCTACACGAAAACCGGCGATAAAGGGGAAACAGCACTGTTCGGCGGCGAACGGGTGCCGAAAGATGCCCAGCGCATCGAAGCATATGGGTCGGTGGATGAGTTGAACTGTGAGATCGGTGTCATCCGTGCCGCCAAACCTCATCCCGTCATTGACCGCATCCTTTCCAAGATACAGCACCAGCTGTTCGAACTGGGGGCGGACCTTGCCACACCGATCGCTCACCAGAGTCCGTTCATCCCGCGCATCAAACGCAGCCACGCTGTGATGCTGGAGAAGACCATCGATACCCTTGAAAAGGACCTGCAGCCGCTCAAGACCTTCATCCTGCCGGGCGGTTCACCTTCTGCCTCTCATCTGCATCTTGCGCGCACCGTGTGCCGCAGAGCGGAACGGAATGTCGTCCGGCTCTCGCGGAACGAGGATATCGGCGATGCGGTCATCATCTATCTGAACCGGTTGTCCGATCTGCTTTTTGTGATGGCCCGGTATGCCAATCATCTGGACGGGGTGGAAGAGGTGAAATGGGTCAGCGGGAAACGAAAGAAGAAATGACAGGGAACATATCCCGTTAGGCAGGCCGTCTATAGGATGGACGGCTGTCTGTCCTGCCGTTCCAAATATTCGTATATTGTAGCATCATGTGATCAATCGATAAAGGAAATCAATGCTCAAGTTCTTAAGCGGCCTTTTCGGCAGCAAAAAAGAGAAAGATGTCAGTCAGATGCTCCCGCTCGTGCAGGAGATCAATGAACAATTCGCACTGTTGGCCGGGTTGACCGACGATGAACTCCGCGCGAAGACGCAGGAATTCCGTCAGCGCATCGCCGATGCAGTCAAGGAGAACCGTGAACAGGCCGCGGAACTCAAGAGTGCCCTTGCTGCCGAGACGGATGATGTGAAGCGTGAAGAGATCCATCTGCAGCTGGACGAATTGGAGAAGGATGAACTGGAGACCATCAAAGAGACGTTGGATGAGCTCCTGCCCGAAGCGTTCGCCGTGGTCAAAGAGACCTGCCGCCGTATGGTCGGTCAGGAATACAATATCGTCGGCCATATGATCAAGTGGGAGATGGTGCCGTACGATGTCCAGTTGATGGGCGGTATCATCCTGCATCAGGGGAAGATCTCCGAAATGGCGACCGGCGAAGGGAAGACACTCGTTGCCGTTGCGCCGATGTATCTGAATGCGCTCGCCGGCAAAGGCGTGCACCTGGTCACCGTGAACGACTACCTCGCCCGCCGCGACAGCGAGTGGATGGGGAACGTCTTCAAATTCCACGGCATGACCGTCGGTTGCATCGTCACCAATCAGAACCCCTTCATCCGCCGCGAACAATATAACTGCGATATCACCTACGGTACGAACAACGAGTTCGGTTTCGATTACCTGCGGGACAATATGGTCCATACGCCGGACGAGATGGTGCAGCGCGGTCATTACTACGCCATCGTGGACGAAGTGGACTCCGTGCTGATCGATGAAGCGCGGACACCGCTCATCATCAGCGGTCCGGTGGAAGTGGACGACCATAAATACAACGAGATGAAACCGCGCGTCGAGCGGCTCGTCAGTACGCAGAAGAGTCTGGTGGCGAAGATCGTCGGTGAAGCGGAGAAATTACTGAATGACGGTAAGAACAACGAAGCAGGCGTACTGCTGTTCCGTGCGCACCGCGGCGATCCGAAGAACAATAAACTGACGAAGATGTTCTCCGAAGGCGGACCGAAGAAACTGATGCTCGAAACGGAATCCATCTACATCGCTGAACAGAACAAACGCCTTCATGAGATCGATGAAGAACTGTACTATGCGGTGGATGAACGGAACCACTCCATCGACCTCACCGAAAAGGGACGCGAGTTCATGGCAAGCGGCACGGACAAGGATATGTTCGTCCTGCCGGATGTCGGCACCGAAATGAGCGTTGTGGAGAACGATGCGTCGCTCTCCTACGATCAGAAACAGCTGAAGAAGGACGAGATCAACAAGGTCTACGCCGAACGGAGCGACCGCGTTCACACCGTGCGCCAGCTGCTGCGCGCATACTCGCTCTATGACAAGGATGTGGAGTATGTCGTAACAGAGGACGGCAAGGTACAGATCGTGGATGAGTTCACCGGCCGCATCCTGCACGGACGCCGCTATTCGGACGGACTGCATCAGGCCATCGAAGCGAAAGAAGGGGTACACGTTGAGCGCGATACGCAGACCCTGGCGACCGTCACGCTGCAGAATTACTTCCGTCTCTATAAGAAACTGGCCGGTATGACCGGTACCGCGGAAACAGAAGCAGCAGAGTTCTTCGACATCTATAAACTGGATGTGGTCGTCATCCCCACCAACAAGAAAGTGGTCCGCGAGGACCTGAACGACCTTGTCTATCGCACGAAACGGGAGAAGTACAATGCTCTCCTCGCGCACATCAAAGAACTGCGCGAGAAGAAGCAGCCGGTACTGGTCGGAACGACCAGCGTCGAGGTCTCGGAGACCCTCAGCAGGATGATGTCGCGGGAGAAGATCCCGCACAACGTGCTGAACGCCAAACAGCATCAGCGCGAAGCGGAGATCGTCACCAACGCCGGTCTTCCGGGTGCTGTCACCATCGCCACCAACATGGCCGGCCGCGGTACGGACATCAAGCTCGGACCGGGCGTGCGGGAAGCGGGCGGACTCGCCATCGTCGGAACGGAACGGCATGAAGCTCGCCGCATCGACCGTCAGCTGCGCGGCCGCGCCGGCCGCCAGGGGGATCCCGGCGTTACGAAGTTCTTCCTGTCGCTGGAAGATGACCTGATGCGTCTCTTCGGCAGTGACCGCATCGCATCGGTGATGACCAAGATGGGTGCGGAAGAAGGGGAAGTGATCGAGCATACGATGATCACCCGCATGATCGAACGCGCCCAGAAGAAAGTGGAAGAGAACAACTTCGGTATCCGGAAACGGCTGCTGGAGTACGACAACGTGATGAACCAGCAGCGCGAAGTGATCTACTCCAAGCGCCGCAGTGCGCTGCTCGGCGAGCAGCTGGACGACGAGATCCACCGCATGATGGACGATTATGCGGATGATGTCGTGGAACGCCACTATGAAGCCGGCACCATCGATGAGATGCGCGATGAACTCCGCGCCAATCTTCTGATCGATCTGCAGATCACGCCGAAGGAGTTCCAGTCCCTCGGTGCGAACGGTATGAAGGAACGGATCATCGAAGCAGCAAAGGAATTCCTCAAGCGCAAACGGGAATCGATCGGTTCCGATGCGATGGACTTCATCCAGAAGGTCTCGCTGCTCCAGGTGATCGACACGCGCTGGAAGGAACATCTGCGCGAGATGGACGACCTGAAGGAGGGGATCTATCTCCGCGCCTATGGACAGAAGGACCCGATCCTCGAGT
>JAVBYA010000237.1 GCA_030824295.1 Bacteroidota bacterium | reverse complement strand
GTTCCCGTACGCTGTCCGGCATCGGGAATTCCAGAACTGTCACCCTGCTAGCCTTATTCTCCGCGCGGCGTATCTGTGCCCTCAGAGAAGGTTTGCCGATGACGGTGCGCAGCCATGCCTCAGGATGCCAGACCGGTTGCGCTCCCAGTGCGAACAGCGAGACCGGTGCAGTAGTACGAAGGATGGAAGTTGTCCGTTCCTGCGCACCGAAGAAACAGACCCGGCGTCCTTGTGCAGCGGCGAATCGCAGGAATCCATCGATACACAGGGGAAGGTCCTCATCCGAAGCGATCGGGGATCCGGCGGCAACGAGATGCGTCCGTGTGTGGACATACCCGATCACGCATCGCCGGTCCTCCGTGAACCAATGACGGATGCCGGGGTTGAGGATCTGATACGAGACAGTGTTCCATCCATGCCTCAAGACCAGCCTCCTCGCCGCCGCATGATCCAGGCGCAGACGTTCCCGGTCTTCGAACAGGCGTGCAGGTGTGTTCATTGTCAGTAGCATACGATCCAAAAAATGTCGCGAATCAACGCGCGGTACGATGAGACTCACCTTGATATAGTCGGTGACTGTCACCTCTTGCTGAAAGATTTTCTATAGGTGACAGTCACCCTTGATCAAAACAACAACTCCGTAACCATCTTTCTGTCCGCATCAACATACTCTTCAACGAATGTTTGGTATTCTCTCGTCCCGCCGGCAAGCCTGAGTAGTATTCCGGGATTCGTCACACCATCATCGAATCCAGATGTACAGCTTCGATAATTACTGTGCTGCCACGCTTCTACAGTTGTGACCAATCGTGCCCGTATCGGATTACGATGGATGTACCGTGCGAGGTGAATCAGGTATTCATCACTGGAAACTGGCTTGATCCGATATCGGCCCTCAAAGAGATGACCGGTTCGAAAATATTGGAGGTTGACCGACTTGACATATCCTTCGCAGACAGCGCGTACGAATGCAGGAATCGCATATGGTAATTTTTGATAGAGGATGAGGTGAAAGTGATTCGGCATGAGACAAAAGGCCACGATCTCCAACACTTCAGGATTAACGGCCTTCTGCATCCTTTGTATGAAATCGAGATAATGCCGTTCTTCGAAAAAAACCGAAGCTCTGTCGGCACCGCGATTGTAGACGTGGAAGTAGGAATCGGCCGAGGCAATGAGAGCAGTTTTTCTTGACATGATCCATAATGTATCATCTAGTCATTACAGAATCATTGAAAAAGTATTGCAAATTGAGGTTGATGAGTGCCGGTGACTGTCACCAGAACGCCAGAGCTTGGTAGGAGACAGTCACCCTCGATCTGCCGGTGACTGTCACCAGAACGCCAGAGCTTGGTAGGAGACAGTCACCCTCGATCTGCCGGTGACTGTCACCAGATCGCCAAAGCTTGGTTGGAGACAGTCACCCTCGATCTGCCGGTGACTGTCACCAGAACGCCAGAACTTGGTTGGAGACAGTCACCCTCATATATCCATGCCCATCCCCTCACCATACCGCCGGATATTTGTGATGACAGCGCTGGTCTGCCTGCCGCTCATCGCTGCGGCGCAGCATCATCACCCGGCGGAGATGGAGAAGGTGCCGCTGCGTGCGCGGCAGGAACGGACCGCCACGCAGGCGAGCAGCTGGTTCGATGTGCAGTATTACAAGCTGGACCTTGCCATTGACGTGAATCCCAACGGACTCTCCGGCGCGGTGACGGTAACAGGGAAGTGCTTGCAAAGCAATTCGACGGTACTGACGCTCGACCTGGCGAACAGCATGACGATCGATTCCATTCTGCTGAACGGTTCTCCCGCCTTCTTTGTGCAGCGGAGCGGATCGTTCGATGTCACGCTGGACCGTCCGTACCTTGCCGGCGAACAACTGACAGTGCTCATCTATTATAAAGGACTTCCGGTCCCGACCGGCTTCGGCAGTTTCACATTCTCCAGCCACAACGGTGCACCGTGGGTCTTCTCGCTCAGCGAACCGTACGGATCGATGGACTGGTGGCCGTGCAGGAACACGCCAAGCGACAAGGCGGACTCGGCAGACATCATCATCACCTGCGATTCGGTGTACAAGGTCGGTTCGCAGGGACTCCTCATCTCCGCAGCGGATGCAGGGAACGGCAAGCGCCGGCACCACTGGAAGACCCGCTATCCCATCGCGCCGTATCTCATCTCCATAGCGATGGCGCAGTACGAGCAGTGGTCGGACTACTACCGCTATTCTCCGACCGATTCCCTAGAGGTGCTCAATTACATCCTTCCGGACCATGCCGCGGATGCCCGTCCCAAGCTGGCGAAGACCATCGGCATGCTTGCGCATTTCTCCGAATTGTTCGGTCCGTATCCCTTCCTCAAGGAGAAGTACGGTCACGCAGAGTTCACCGGCGGGGGAATGGAGCATCAGACCATGACGTCGCTCGGTCGGTTCGACGAGGATATCGTGGCGCACGAGCTGGCGCATCAGTGGTTCGGCGACATGATCACCTGCCGCACTTGGAGCGACCTCTGGTTGAACGAAGGGTTCGCGCAGTATTCCACCGGTCTCTATTTTGATCGGGAGTACGGCACGGAGCGGTTCCGTCAATACATGGCGCCGCTCCTCTCCGCTGCTTCCTCCGCTGCCGGGCGTCTCGGCAGACCGGACACGACCAGCCCCGGCGCGCTCTTCAATTTCTCGCTGATGTATGCCAAAGGGGCCGCGGTGCTCCATATGCTCCGGCGCGTGATGGGGGATGCGCATTTCTTCCAGGCGCTCCGCGCGTATGCCGGCAGCACCGCGCTGCAGTACTCCACCGCAACCACGGCGGACCTCCGCAACATCTGCGAGAATATCTCCGGAAAAGATCTTGGTCCGTTCTTCGATCAGTGGCTCTACGGCGAGAATGTGCCGACCTACATCGTCCGCTGGGAGTGGAGCGGGGCGGGGGACTCGGCCGCGGTGCTGGTAACGATCGAACAGCAGGCGGGAAGGACCATCCCTGCGGTGTTCACCATGCCGCTCGACCTGCGCATCCGCGCGGCGGGAAGGGAAACGACCGTCACCGTGCAGAATTCGTTGCCGGTGCAGAGCTATCGTATCCCGTTCGCGTCAGAGCCGCACACAGTCGTGCTGGACCCGGACGGATGGCTGCTCAAACGGAGCATCGACGGCAACGACCGTTCACCGGACGGGTTCCGCCTGGAGCAGAATTTCCCCAATCCGTTCAGCACCCACACGACCATCCGCTACCACCTCTCCCGGCAGGCCGATGTGAAACTGACGATCTATGATATTCTGGGGCGGGAAGTGGAAACGCTGGTGAATGGACGGCAGGAGGCGGGGGTGTATGAGGTGGAGTGGAAGCCAGCAGATGTCAGGAGTGGGATGTTTTTTATCAATTTTTCAGATAGTAGATTAAATCAAATACAAGTAACGGTAAAATTGAAGTAGCACTAAACAAATCAATAATGTAAAAAAATTACAC
>JAVBYA010000147.1 GCA_030824295.1 Bacteroidota bacterium | reverse complement strand
GTCAGTTCCTCCAGCGTCAGCGATGCACGAAGCCGATGGTCACGCCGAAAGATGTTCTGCGTGTAACGGAATGTATCCCGCACGTTGTCGTGCAGCACGATGATCGTGCGTCGGATTTCGTTCCCGCCATCCGCAGGAACGGGATGGAACCGGAGGACAGGGGTGATCCCGTTCTTGAATGCTGCAACGGTCGTATCACTGCGGTAATACACGGAATCAGCGTTGCTTCCGCAACGGTCTGCCGGTGTTACGATCGGCGGTGCCATCGGAGCGGGAGGGGTATTCTCCTCATCGGTCATGCGATGGACTGCATACTCATCCGAGATGTGGAGCGAATCGCCGGATCGCAGATTATAGAACTCCTGATAGGTCCCGAGTGAATCACGAAGCAGGGAGAAACTTGCCGGAAGCATCGGCCGCAATACCACCCCATCCTTCCCCTCCTGCATTCCGTCAAGATAGAGGATGGTACTGGGTCTGAAAGTACGTTCGTGGTCATCCGCCGTGAACGGCACCGACTGCGTGAACCGCAGCTGTGAAAGACCGTCCATAGCGGAGATCTCAGCAGCATAATCACCTGCAGGGAGCAGGAATGATTGGAAGAACAGGTCGAACCGCGGCGAGACGGTCTCATCATACGTACGGACGAGGATGGTCCGCTCCGTTTCTTTCGTTACGACGATCTCATCCTTGCTGTTCCGCACGATGATCGTTGCCGTGTATGATGCTCCGAATCCATTCGCTTTTTTTTCGAACCGCAGATGTTGGAACGGCATCTGAAGATAGATATCCGAACGGCTTCCGCCGGCGGCATGGACGTTCATCACGAACGGGGAGAAGGACGGGGTGACGGACCTTCGGAATTTCTCCGTCGAGTAACATTCCGACGCGGTCTCCCGTCCGGACGAACACCCGGCGGTCATCAGCATAAGCAGGATGGCAATGGCATTCCTCATTGCAGCTCCGTCAGAATGAAATCACACAATTCGATACGGTCATCCAATCGTTCTGACAGCGCAGCCGTCGGAACAGCGTTCTTCGCCTGCCAATACAGCCCTTTTGCACGTTCAAACTCACCGGCCTCCAATGCCCGTTCGGCAGACCGGGCCAGTGCAGCATACTGCAAGCCGGCAGGGAGTCCTTTCAACGTATTCGGAGATCCGCTCTCCGAGAGAACAGCCCGATGGTAACCGAGAGCGGAAGATGTTGGAAAGGTACGCTGAACGCTGTCCAGCACCTCCACACGTCGCTTGTCGGATAGTCCTCCATAGAACATCGTCCGGACGGTCTCCGCATCGATGGAATCCGCAAGGTACTGAAGCCGCAGCAGTGATGCTTCCCGAAACGATTCCGAGAAGTTCATGGAACTGATCGTTCCGTAGACCGCTGCTGCTTTTTTCCGTTCGCCGGACACAAAATAGGCATCACCAAGCACCAGAAGGATGGCAGGACTCGTGCGCAGCAGCGAACCTTTCGTCAGCGAATCATAATGTTCTGTAACGTACGGCGCTCTCCCCGACGCGACCATCGCATGATACATCCCCCGCAGAGATGCAGCCGCGGATGCGTTCCGGTATGATTCGGCGAATAGTCGCTCTGCATCTTCGAACCTCCGCTCACGCAGTGCGGCGGCGGCGTTCCGGTTCTGTTCCGCAACGGTCCGCGGACACGTCTTGTAAAAGATCGACGGTGTGGAGAATAACGCCTCTACGGTCATCGCAGGGATCTCGGTCGCATCGACCGTCCGCAGGAACGCCTTCCACTCGCCCATCAAAACATCCAGCGGTTCGCCGAATACCGTAACAAAGTTTCCTGAACCGAACACGTCGCGGACACGGTCGATCCCGAACCGGTCGGTGAGGTAGCGGATGAACGAACCGGTCACGAGGTACGCGAAGGTACTGGAGCGGGACGCGAACCCTGTCATCGTAAAGAGTGTCGATGCCTCATCCAGTCCACCCTCCCGGGCGATGGCCGCCGCATACTGATGCGGCGTGAACATCCCTTCATCCCAGTCCGTTGAGACGGCCAGTCCTTCGTTCAAACCCATCCGCAGGCTCGCACGGAGCAGCGGCAGACCGAATTCCCCTGCTATGATGTGAACGAGTTCGTGGCGGAAGGAACCGGCAAAGGTGGCCGTTGTCAGATGGATATCCCGAAGCCAGGGTTTTGCAATGTTCGTGTTCGCCGTTCCGATATACCGGTGCTTCTGATCGCTGTCCGGATACAGATAGACGGCGATCTTATCTCCGGCGGGAGGAATGATACCCAGCCGCGCCGTAACAACGCGGTAGTGGTATTCCATTTCCGCCTTCATCCGCTGCATCCGCACTGCCGGATGGTCTTCCTGCCGGTAGTACACGATGAAATGCGCCGATTCTGTCCGTCTTCCCAGACCTTCCTGGATGTCCGACGCCGAATACTCGTACCCCAGGTCGTCCCGGAAAATATGAGCGGTCCCCAGAGTGAGGGCACAAACAGCCACGGCTCCCCAGAGCACGGAATCCCTCCCTGCATTCCTGCGCATCCGATGCAGACCAACGGATACCCGTTCGCGGGGTGCGAAGGAACGAAGCAGAAGGAAGAAGACCGAAAAGAGCATCAGTGCTGCGATCATCGTGAGACCGCGGTACAGCACGAGTGCGCCGATATCCGTCAGCGTCTCATCATAGGTGATCCCCGGAAAGAAACCGAGGATGAAATTATAAGCGAACAACTGCGGCTGGAATACGGTGATCATGACGATATGCATGAGCAGACCGATGACGACCGCCGTGAACACCAGTGCGCTGCGGCGGAACAGCATGCCGGTCACCAGCGCAAGGGAGACGGAGAACACCATGGTGACGATCGGAAGGAGCAGGAAGTAGACCGCGCCCAGTGCGAACGCGCAGTTCTTCACAAAGAGCGCATTCAGAGAGATGACTGCAAACGAGATCAGCAGTAACAGCAGATTGATGGTCAGATAGACCCCGAGTACGCTCAGCCAGGTCCTCCCGGTCATCGGCATCGACCGATGGTCCCGCAGCCAATGCAGGGTGAGCAGACCGGAGACGAAGGCTGCAGGCACCGTCATTGCGGCGGAGAATTCATAACCGAGGTAGTTGAAGAGAGGTGTTTGCGACAGCAGAACGGAAAGAAGCAGATAGAACACCGCTGCAGCTTTCACACGCGGAGTACGGAGATAGGCCGCTACAGCACCGGTCATCATGCCTGCCATCATGATTGCACGCTCCATAAAGGACGGAAGATCATACGCGTATCAATGATGCGCCCCATAGGGATGCACACCATCCACATCGACGATACTCAGTACGAGCGGTGCTTTCTGCGGTGCTGTTGGTCCGAACGAAAAGGCGGCAGCGATACGCGCTTTGACAGGACCGATCGCCGTACTGTTGTCCGTCCGGCATTCGGCAATAGCATCACCGGACCGCACCGCATCGCCTGCTTTCTTCAGGAGCAGCACACCGGCTTTCGGA
>JAVBYA010000328.1 GCA_030824295.1 Bacteroidota bacterium | reverse complement strand
GCCCAGAACAGATCCGACTCTACATCAGGTGTGCAGCGGACGATCCTTCCCTCGCCGGTCAGGATGGATATGGACAAAAGATGACGGGAGAACGATCCGGCAACGTGATGATTCTTGCCGTGCACGTCCGAGGCAATGGCACCGCCGACGGTGATATGTTTCGTACCGGGAGTGACAGGAAGGAACCATCCGCGCGGGACGAAAGCATCGAGCAGATCCGAAAAACGGACACCGGCTTCGCAGGAGACCGTCCCGCTTTGTTCATCGAACGCGAGAACGTGATCCAGACGGAGCGTGGAGACGATGGTACTGTTCAATGCGGAATCGCCGTAACAGCGTCCCATTCCCCGGGCAATGACCTCCGGGGAAGCGGCGACGATGTGTTTCAGCTCATCGAGCGAAGAGGGAGAATGCAGTGATGCATCAATGACGGGATAGTTTCCCCAATTGGTGACTTTCATAATGGAAAAATACGAAAAGTCCCTTTGGGAATGAAGCGGTATTTGAAAAAAACCAGCGGAAAGGACTCTTTCCGTTAATGCGTCGGTTTTTCCTTTGGCGGTGCAGAGGTGAAGAAATCGTGATAGAATCTGTCCGTATATCCGTGGAGAAGGGTCTCCACCCGCTCGAAATCTTTCGAACGGACGACGAGACCGGCATGGAATTCTTTGTTGATCTTCCAGACGATCTCCTGATCATCATACGACGACATATCGGGCCATTGCTGCTTCGCAAGAGAGACCATCAATCCGGCATACTCCTGCCGAAGTTCAGAAGGCCGGTACTTCGTGACATCCTCTGCTGTTTCCAGTTTTGCCCACTCCGCCCAGAAGTTCATTCCCGAAGCAGCTTCGATGAGCTCCACAATGTGCGCTCCTCCGACGCGTGCCGATGTTTCAAGGAAATAGAACTTGCCGTCAGCGGCGGCTTTGATGTACTCCGTATGCGAGACACCCTGTCGAAGTCCAAGCGACGGCAGAACAGTGTTGTTGAGCGTCCGCAGCGCTGTTTCATCCGGGCTTCCGCGTTTCACGGTGCGCGTCATGAAAACACGACCTTCGTGTGAGACCTCCATCGGCGGCAATCCATACTTGCTGACGATCGAAAAGATGATCCTGCGGTCAACGAGGATACTGTCCACATGGAAGATCTCTCCGGGGATGAATTTCTCCAGCAGATAGAATGATTGCTGGTCCCCGAGCTCATCCAGTTTGCGCCACAGGTCCTCGGCGGAATGGATCTTCTTGATGCCGATCGCTCCGGCAGAGAGCCGCGGTTTCAGGACGTACGGCGGAGGAACGGCCGCCAGGAAATCCCTGATGCGGTCATAGTTGATGATGCCGACAAAATCCGGGACGGTGATCCCCTCTTCCCTTGCTTTCAGACGCATGGCAAGCTTATCGCGGAAATAGCGTGCGGTGGTCTCTCCCATGCCGCCGATGCGCAGATGTTCACGCAGCGTCGCTGCTTTCTCCACGTCGAAATCATCGAGCGCCACGATGCGGTCGATCTGTTCCGTGCGTGCTAGATAGCTGACGCCGCTGATCACATCCGGCATGTGCCATTCCTTGTTCCTGTCCGGAATGAAGTAGATATTATCGATGGAATCCTTCGGCCAATCTGCATACTCAAGGCTTTTTGATGTCAGCAGCAGGACCTTCCATCCTTCCCGTTTTGCCTGGCGGAGGAACTCCTGTCCTTTTTCATAACTTGAGATACAGAGGATCGTTTTCTGCATGCTTGCTCCTGCGGTTTATTCCACTCGATAAATAGGGTATTTCCGTTCGGCACTGTCGAAATACGGTGAACGCGTATAGAAGAAATCCAGCCGGGCTGCAGGATCATTCCTGAACTTCTCATCCTTCAGCCGTGCGGTGAATTCCTGCTGCAATTCCGGATCATCCTTCAGCATCTTCAATGCGATCGGCTCCAAAATATACGCTTCAGCATATTCTTTTCGTTCAAAGAACGCATTGAAGAACCCCCAGCTGACGAATGAATCCGGCGATTCCGGCTCCAGTAAATGTACCAAAACCCGGTTCGTCCGCTGATCGGTCCGCACGACAGCAGTCCCGGCGTCAAATGCGACCCTCTTTTCAGTCCTGAAACACGTCACATTCACCCCCTGTCTCCCTTCATATGGACGCGGACTGAATCGATAATCACCGAAACCATACTGAACAACCGTAAGAGTTTGCCTTTTTTTCATCCTTGAATATGCAATTCCATGGAGGTCCAGCACCGCAAGGATATCCTCACATTGCACCGGGATCACATATGCCTTTGGAAGGGAGATCTTCTTGGTTGTCTGAACTTCTCCAAAATATGGGATGATTTGGTTCACCGGTGTTCGGCTGTAATGCGGGACATCATAGCCGGTGATAGAACTGTTGTGATATATCGCCTGTAACGCTTTGAAATCAAAGGGAGTGGACTTGTCAGATAATGTGAAGCTGATCTCTAATTCTTTTAACTTTGACGCTGCGCTATCCGCAGCGGCATTCAGTCTTTTGAGGTGCTTATGGTGTTTGTTGATGTATTCCAGTGCGGCGTAGTTCATTGCATAGGTTGACCGGACCCGGTTCTCGAACGGTTTCAGAGAATGTGTTTCGACGAGAAGTCCGAGACGGTTCTGTGCGGCAGTATATCCAGTGGAGAACCGAGGGAGGGCCGGTGGCTCGATGATCCCGCTATCCACCGTATCCTCTTTGAATTGAATATAGGGGGCAGTTAAAAAGCCTTCACGCTCAACGGATGACAGCACATTCGGCAGGAATGAGCGCTGTCCCCACTCCCCCAATCGAGCATCGATGTTCGCATTCTTTTCCAGCGCATATGTTACATGATACTGATAGTCCGCACCATTCGTCGCATGATTATCTATGAAGAAATCAGGGGTCCATTCTTGGAAGAGTGAGAGGAAGGCCCGGGTCTCCGGTGCATCCGCCTTCATGAAATCACGATTCAGGTTCAAATTCCTGCTGTTGGTGCGCCATCCCATCTCTTCCGGTCCGTTCTGGTTCGGGCGGTTGAATTCACTGGTACGCTCATGACCATCGGCATTCAGCACCGGAATGACAAGCAAAATGACATTATCCAAAAGGTGGGATCTCTCTTTGGTGATCAGGATGTCCCTCAGAAGAAGCATACAGGCATCCTTTCCTTCGATCTCACCTGCATGTATACCGTTTTGGACCAGAACAACAGCTTTCCTGCTTGCTTTCGCTTTGATAGGAGTAAACTCCCTGCCGCTTGCCGCAATAAGACAATACAATATTCGTCCTTGCGGAGTTTTACCGATCGGCATCAGGCGGGCATGCTTGGAACGGGTCTCGAATCTTTTGAAATACTCAATGGAACGGTCATACCCTGGAGAACGCATTCCCCGGGAACGTTCAAACTCAGTTAACCATTCCAATGAAGGATATTTCATGAACGCTATATCAAATTATAATTAAAAGGGATAGAGCTGTCAGCTCATGTA
>JAVBYA010000073.1 GCA_030824295.1 Bacteroidota bacterium | reverse complement strand
TTGCGGTCTCACCGTCCTCAATGAGTGATTCGGCCGCCTGGATCGCACTGTCCCCCAATGAGGCCGCCAGCATCCCTTTCAGATACTCCAGATTCCCGATGGCTGTTTCGTTGACCGGGTCACGATCGATGACCGCCTTCAGACACTGCGCCGCTTCTCCGTAGTCCTTCTCCATGATCCCGGCAACCGCCAGATCGTTGAGGATATCGATGTTCTCCGGATCCCTCTTGAGCAATTCCTTCAACAGGATCCTCGCCTCAGCGGTCTTCTCTTCACTCAACAGCCGTTCCGCCGTTTCCAGCATCGGGTCCGGCGCCGGCTGCTGCATCGCCTGTCCGATCAGCGTCCGGAGTGCAGAGAGCTCCGTGAGGATCCTCTGCTTCTGCAGTGGGTTCATTCGTTGTTCGACCATCATCATTATCCTTTCAATTTCATTCAGCGCCGCAGCGGTGTTCTCCTGTTCGACGGACCGAACTACTGCATCGATCGACCGGAAGATATCCTCCTGCTGCGAAGCATGTTCAGCGGCACTGCGGACCGTCTTCTCTTGTTCGAACCGCTTGATCGGTTTCGCACTGAGGGCGGCGATCCGTTCTTTCAGTACCGCGTAGGCATGGTCCCACGTCCAATGCTGACGCGCATTCAGACTGCCCTGAGCACCGAGCGCGGCCAACTCGGAGGGATGGTGAAGTGCATACACCATGAGTTCCGTCAGATGGTCCAGAGAGGGCTCCAGCAGCCACGGACGGTCATTCATCTCATACTCACCGATCCGCTTGTCGGTGTAGAACACTTTTTGCGCATTCACCAGCAGACTGGTCTGCGGGGAACAAAAATCCAGACAGGCACCGCCGTTGGTCACGATCGCCGGGGTTCCGCATGCCATCGCCTCCAGGATCGGCAGACCGAATCCTTCACCGCGGTACGGATGGACCAGCACATCGCACGCAGTATACAGGGACGCCATCTCGGCATCGCTCAGCATCCTGTCGATATATTCGATCGCGGGCGCATTCTTCTGCCTGGCAATGCTTGCGATCCTTTCCTTGCAGTTCATTCCCTTATAGAAGGAATCGCCCCCCATATCCTTAATGACCAGACAGACATCGTCCGCGGAGGTGAAGGATCTCGTGTAGGCATCCAGCAGAATATCGATCCCTTTCCTCAGGATCGTTCCGCCCACAAAGAGGAATTTGAACGATCTCTTCGTCTTTAGTTTGAACGGCTTGACGGCCGGATGGAACAATTGAGGATCGATCCCGCACGGCACAACGAACACCCGTTCCGCCGGAATACCGCTGTTCACATACACATACCGCACATAGGAACTGATCACCCACATCTCGTCGATCTGACGGGAGAAGACATCCACCCAATCCTTCGGCAGGATCCCGAATTCCCAGGGCTGATTGATCACCCAGCGACCGGACGCCGGTGCTTCGAATTTCGGGGGCCACTGAAGACGCACATGGATATCGGCATCTCCAACCTTCTTATTGAAGAACGGACGAAGGATGGATTCAGGATCCTTCGCTGACGGCTTGTAGGAGTCCGGTCCGAACGGAATGAGCGACAGGTCCACATTGTCCTTCGCCAAACGGATGCACATCTCGCGGTTGATCAGTGCCAGGGAATGCTTCACATACTGCGAACCTTCCCAAACGATCACCGGCTCACTCTTTTTGTTTGCTGCTCCCTGATCCGGAATGAATTTCCACGACCGGTCGAACTGTTTTCCCCATGCAGTGAAGAACAAGGCAAGGTTCTTCCGGACATGCGCGAACCGTCCGTCCGATTGTCCTTCATGATGGATCACCACGGCCTTCGGTTCATAGATCACCTGCAGACCGTTGTTCCGGACCTTCAGACACAGATCGATATCCTCACAGCCGTTCAGGTACGATTCGTTGAAGCCGCCGACCTTTTTATAGAGTGACGCTTCGATCAGCAGACAGGCTCCCGTCACCATATCCATCGACCGGCGGATATTCGCAGCGGGATGATCCTCCGCCTGATTGCGGTACGGATGATCAGGCACGACGTTCACCGAGCCGTATCCTTCGAAACTCACCGGCTGCTGCAGCGGAAGGAATTCTATTCCGGCATGCTGGATGGTCCGGTTCGGATACAATAACCGCGCGCCGACGATGCCAACGGACGATTCTTCGCGGTAGACAGCATGAAGGTGATCGAGCCAGCCGATGGTCGGCTCTGTATCGTTGTTCAGGAATAACAGATGGGTCCCCGATGCAGCGCGGGCGCCGATATTGTTCGCTTTGGAAAAACCGAGATTGGTCCGGTTCTCGATCACAAGAACGTTGGAGTGCTGTTTCTGCAGTTCACGCAGATATTCCTTCGTTCCGTCGGTGGAAGCATTGTCCACCATGATCAGTTCGAACTGATCTGCAGAAAGCGTGCTGTACAAAGCCTTCATGCACGCGCGCGTAAGCTCCACTTTGTTGAAGACCGGAATGATGACCGATGTCCGCACCTGCGGCTTCGCCGTTCCCTCTTCCGCTCCCTGATCGTTCCCGGACCGATGGATGGACTCGATCTCTTGCAGGGCAGCTGCATCGTTCGGCTGTACGTTCAGGATCCTCTTCAGCAGGACGAGCGCAAACTCTCCGGCATCGTACGTTCGGTACAGCGACGCCAACCGCCGAAGCGTATTGATATCATTGGGAACATTGACGAGGATACTCTCCAGATGCATGATCTCCGCGGCATGCGGTGAACGGTAGAGAGCGACCTTCTTCTTTGCCCGTTTGAGCAATTCTGTACGGAATTGTTCACCGTCATACCGGACCAGATCCTTTTCGTCCGCCAGGAACGATCGCTTCGTTTTCACCAGCTCATCGTACTGCACGTGCCATCCGGCGGCCCGTTCTTCTTTGGCGAACCGGGCGAGCCGTTCCTGATACACTTTGTTCTGTCCGTGCTGTTCGCTCCGTATCGGATAATGCCGGAGGATGAACGGCACGGGATAGACCGTTCTTCCGGCGAATGCTACGGAATGTCCTCCCGTTGAAACGAGATCGACCGGAACTCCCGGATCCTTCCATGCTTTGATCTGAGCACTGTCGAACCATTCCCCTTTTTCAAAATGGGTGAGGCTCTTGCGCACGTCGCTTCCCGGCACAAAACGATTGTTCGTCGGACGGAAATTCAGCAATTCGAAATTGATGGCACTGTATCCGGCTTTGTCGACAGCGGCGATCCCTTCCGCCAGCGTCTGCCCGATGAACGGGCTTTCGCGGAACTCATCCGCATCGGCGTGGATGAACCAGTCGGACTCGAGTGTCTGCGCCAGTTCCTGTTTCCGCCGGAGGATATCCCTCCAGACATATTCCCTGGAATTCCGCTTCGAGTATCCGCTGTCATCCGGGAAGCGCTCGATATGCAGCAGTCCTTTACCGAGCCAGCGCGACGCCTCGGCGACCGTATTGTCCGTGGAGCAATTATCCAACAGATACACCTGCACGCCGTTCGCGATCAGATCGCC
>JAVBYA010000413.1 GCA_030824295.1 Bacteroidota bacterium | reverse complement strand
CTTTCGCTGCCGCACTCCCCTCTCTATAATATACCCATAATAATAGTACAAGAATGTTCGCATAGAAATCCCAAAGTGTCGCCTGCATCCACGGGATCGCCATCAGATAATCCCATTCTTTGAATAGATTACTCTGGTAACTGGTATCGACCACCACGTACGTGACCCATAAGAATACCGCTGTCAGCAGTGCGATGAGGATGTTCTTCATGTTCGGTTCCTTTCGTTCGTGATGTGAGAACAAGACCATTTTCGCAAAAGTTCAATATTTGACCAGTATATTCCCGAATTCCTTCGATTTTTCGATGAACAATGGATGATTTTGTCCGCATTCACACCATACCATTCATCTAAGGATTGAATGCCCGGTTTTTTTACCGTACGTTTTTGTGTCCAATGGTCTTGAAATGCCCATTGAAATAGCAGCACTCCCTCATGTTATGGAGATACCATGACCGTCCGCCGATCATCACCGATCCTTCGCCTCCTCGTTCCTCTCATGTTCCTTATCGGTCTCAATTCCTGTATGTCGTTCCGTTCGGAGATGGAAGGGACGGTCCCGCCGGGTTCAAAGACAGCGGTGGCACTGCCGCCGGTATCGGTCTTCTTTCATTTTACGCATCTGGTGCAGGAACGCGGATTGGATGTCGTACCGAAGATCGTACCGCCGCGCAAAGGGTTCCGGGATATCTTCGGAGAATCGATGAAACAATTGACCAACGTCCGTTCGTTCGCCACGTTCACGGACAGTGACAATGATATCGATGATGCGGGACGGCGTGCATTGCGGGACAGTCTTCAACGCTCTAACGATGTGACGGTCCACTTCACCTACACCCGGCAGAACACGTTCTCCAAACACGTATTGGCGAGCATCGTCTCGTACGGCACTGCTTCACTCATGCCGATGGGATATTCGTGGGAGTATATCGTCACAGCATCGGTAACGAACAGTTCCGGGACCGTGAACTCCACGTACACACGGAAGGCATCTGTGACCACGTGGTATCAGATGTTCTTCCTGTTCGTCTATCCATTCTATCCCTCCGAAGTGAAGATCGAGGAGATCTATCTGGAATCGACCGGGAACATCCTGGCACAGATCGGGCAGGAAGGCATCCTGAAGCGTTGAACAGCGGTGTTACAGTGCATGACCTCTGCGTGACCGAGCGAACGTCTCATCGATCATCGTCAACAGGGATTCGGGCTGATGCGGTTTCTGCAGGAAAGCGTCGGGTTTCATGTTCCCCAACAGATGGTCCAGTTCCTCTTCCGAGAATCCGGAGGACATGATGACGGGAATATCCGGATCGATGGCACGCAGTTCCATGAGCACTTCTCTGCCGTTCCGTTTCGGCATGGAGTAATCCAGGATGACCAGATCGATACGCTCGGTCTGTGTCCGGAACCGTTCGATCCCCTGCTCCGGATCGGTCTCCGCAACCGGCCGGTGACCGACGCCCGTCAGGATATCCCTCGTCATCTCGATGATGTATTGTTCATCATCGATCAGGAGGATCGTCAGAGGACGCCGCTTCACAGCCGGTTTCACCGGCACAGCGGGAGCGGCAGCCCGGTCTGCCAGCAGCGGCAGCACGATCTGGAACACGCTCCCTTCCTTCACAACGCTGGTCACATTGATTCCGCCGTTGTGTCCGCGGATGATGCCGAGAACGGCCGAGAGTCCGAGACCGCGTCCGACGAACTTGGTCGTGAAGAATGGATCGAAGATCTTCGCCATCGTTTCTGAGGACATGCCGTCCCCGTTGTCCGCCACCTGCAGGAAAGCATATTGACCGGGAGCGAGCATCTGTGCATGGATCCTTCCATACGGCCGGAGCGATTCATTCGTCATCGTGACCGCCGAGACGGTGATATCGATCTGTCCCTGCCGATCGCCGATCGCTTCCCCGGCATTGAGGATCAGATTCATCACGATCTGTTCCAATTGACCGGGATCCCCTTTCACCACGACCGGTACCGCTGTCAGGTTCGTTCTCATGCGGACATTCTTCGGCAGCGACGCTTCCAGCAGCTGCACATTCTCCAGGACCATCTTGGTGAGGTCCACCGGCAGCACCTGGAACCGTCCCTTCCCTGAATAGGCGAGCATCTGTTTGGCCAGCAGTGCGGCACGTTCCGATGCCGTGATCGCCCGCTGAAGGTTCGTCCCAGCCTGGTGGCCCTCCGGAAGTTTCGACGATGCCAACGAGACATTGCCGATGATAGCGGTGAGGAGATTGTTGAAATCGTGCGCGATGCCGCCGGCAAGCACGCCGATACTCTCGCGGCGCTGGACATCCAGGATGATCTGTTCCGACCTCTTCCGTTCGGTGACGTCCGTGAACACACCCAGCATCAGACTCAATCCGCCCGGTAGGTCCAGAAAAGAGTTTGATACCTCCAGCCAAACCTCGCTGCCGTTCCATAGCGTCAGCCGACGCTCGAGATAGTGAGGTACGGACCGGTCAGCGAACCGCTCCCAGTGTTTCCGCACGATCCTGTCTCGTTCCTCGGGCATGTAGATGATGGAGAAACTCGCACCGACGAGTTCCTGCTCGCTCTTGCTGACCATGCGGCAATAGGCATCATTCACCCGGATGATCGTTCCTCTCTCATCAGTGATCCGCATACCGCTCGCGGAGTGTTCCCAGACCGAACGGAAGAAGACCTCGGACCGCCGGAGCGCCTCTTCCATCTGCTTGCGGTCCGAGATGTCCTGGAAGGAGATCAGGAAGAACAGTTCCTGTTTCGCATCCTTCAGGAATGATGCGGAGAAAACGACCGTCACTATCTGACCTTTCAGTGACCGGACCTGCACTTCTCCCTGGAAATTCGAGCGTCCTTCGGCATAAGCGGTGACCATATCGAGCACCGCCGTATAGGTCTCGGGAAGGAACAATAGGCGTATCTTGCCGGAGAGGTCTTTCCTGTCAGCGGCACCCAACAGGTGCACCGCCTGGTCGTTCACATCCACGACACTTCCTGTCGTCAGCACATACTGCAGCTCCTGGAAGTGTTCTTTGAAGTACGTTCCGAACGTGGTCACCCCTTCTGCTCTCAGGGTGGCGACATACCGCTCCAGTTGCGGATAGTATTCCTTGTAGATCGCTACAGGCACCGAGTGGAAGATGGACCGATACTCCTCTTCACTCTTTTTCAGTGCATACTCCGCTTCCTTCTGTTCCTGGATATTCTTGACGATATTCGCGCCTTTCAGGAACCTACCCTCGCTGTCGAACTCATAATGGGTCGTCTGCTCGGCCCAGAAGAGCTCGCCGTTCTTCTTACGCGCACGGAACTCGATGGATGATGAGATGCGCTTCTCCTTCTTCCATTCATAATATTTCCGGGCAACACGGTGCCGGTCCTCGTCCGCGATCAGCCGAAGTGCGTTCGTTCCGATCAACTCTTCTTCGGTGTATCCGGTGAGATAGTAGAGTTCGGGATTGCAGTAGGTGAACACCGCCCGTGCATCGCCTTCATAATATGCCTGATGCAGATTCTCCACCATCGAACGGTACT
>JAVBYA010000246.1 GCA_030824295.1 Bacteroidota bacterium | reverse complement strand
GTTCCGTTCCGCATCGTATGAGCATCGATCTCACATCACGTATCCTTGATTCATCGCCGTTCCAGCATCTGTCGGCCTTGAACGTCTCGCCGGAGCGTCCTGCCGTCCTGCACGGCATTGCCGGTTCGCTCTGGGCGTTCATTGCGGTCTCGCTGTTCCGGCAGGCGAACGGTCAGGTGCTGGTGGTGACGGACGACCAGGAGCGGGCGGAGAAACTGCGGGATGACTGCGCTTCCATCGTCGGCGATGTGAATGTCCGGCTCTGCATTGTGGAACCGCAGCATGCTTCCCAGGCGATGGATGTCACGGCTCCGCTCTCCCGCATCGAAACATTGAAGGCGCTGCAGGCGAACGTCCCCGCTATCTATATTACGCATTCCGGCGCACTTGCGTTCGGTGTTCCCGAACGTGCCGCGTTCTCCCGTTCTATCGTCGAGCTCTCCGTGAAGACGGATCATCCCTTTGAAGGACTGCTGGAGAAGCTGACGGAATACGGATTCGAACGGAAACAATTCGTTGAGACGTACGGCGATATCGCCGTCCGCGGCGGCATCCTGGATATCTTCCCGTTCATCGGCGAACACCCGGTCCGCATCGAGTTCTGGGGGGACACCGTCGAATCGATCCGTGAGTTCGAGGTGCTCTCGCAGCGCTCCATCCGGGACCTGCAGTCCGTCAGCATCGTGCCGGATGTGATGAACCGGCATTCCGCGGCGGATAATCCGGACACGCCTGCCGAGAGCGTTGTTCCTCTCGTTTCGTATCTGTCACCCGAAGCGGCATTGCTGCTGGAGGATCCATCCCTGTTGAGGAAGGAGTTCGATGCGTTCGAGGCCGAAGGGGTGACGATCGATTTCCCGTTCGACGATGTGCTGCAGCAGTTCTCCGGTTTCATCCGCTATGAACATGCGCCGTTCAAAAGCTCCGGTGCCGATGTGGACTTCCGTTCCGGGAGCCAGCCGAGCGTGAACGGCAGCATCAAGGTCCTGAAGCAGAAAGCGGCGGAGTTCTCCGCCAAAGGGTACGATGTCCTCATCACGTCGGACCGGAAAGAGGAGCTCGAGCGGATCCAGGATCTGATCGAAGAGGAGTATTCGCCGGAGCCGGAAGAACTCGATCCCGAATCGGAACCTGCCGGATCGTTCGATGATGCGGACGAGATCGAACCTGCATCCGAAACGCCGTTCACGCATATCATCTACTCCACGGAAGCGGTCCATTCCGGTTTCGTGCTGCCGTCCGCAAAGATCGCACTCTTCACCGAACATGAGATCTTCAACCGCATCAAAGCGCGGGCGGAACGGAAGCGGAAACGCTTCAAAGGGATCTCCGCCAAGGAACTCCACGCGCTGCGCAAAGGGGATTTCGTCACGCATGTGGACCATGGCATCGGCAAGTTCCTGGGACTGGCGAAGATCAACGTCGGCGGTGCAGAGCAGGAAGTGGCGAAACTGGAGTATGCGGAGAAGGGGACCCTCTTCGTCAATCTGAATTACATCACCCGCATCCAGAAATATTCCTCCGCCGAAGGACACGAACCGAAGCTGAACAAACTCGGGAGTCCGGATTGGGAGAAACTGAAAGCGCGGACCAAGAAGAAGATCAAGGATATCGCGCGCGATCTCATCAAGCTGTATGCAAAGAGGAAGATGGAGCCGGGATTCGCTTTTCAGCCGGATACCCACTGGCAGAAGGAGATGGAAGCGTCGTTCATGTACGAGGATACGCCGGATCAGGCACGAACGACCGTGGAGATGAAGGCGGATATGGAATCACCGCATCCGATGGACCGTCTTGTTTGCGGCGATGTTGGTTTCGGCAAAACGGAGATCGCCGTCCGCGCTGCATTCAAAGCAGTGATGAACGGCAAGCAGGTCGGCGTGCTGGTGCCGACCACCATTCTCGCGCAGCAGCATTTCAATACCTTCTCGGACCGGCTGGGACGTTACCCTGTCCGCATCGCGCTCCTCTCCCGGTTCAAATCGACCAAGGAGATCAAAGAGGCGCTGCAGAAGCTGGAGGCGGGGGAACTGGACATCATCATCGGTACGCATCGGCTCCTCTCCAAGGATGTGAAGTTCAAGGACCTTGGACTGCTCGTCATTGATGAGGAACAGCGCTTCGGTGTCTCCGCCAAGGAGAAACTCCGTGCGATGAAGGTGTCTGTCGATACGCTGACGCTCACCGCGACGCCGATCCCGCGGACGCTCCACTTCTCGCTGATGGGAGCGCGCGATCTTTCCGTCATCAATACACCGCCGCGCAACCGTCTGCCGATCCATACGGAGATCGCCGCATTCGACACGAAGATCATCCGCGAGGCGGTCGTCCATGAGATCCGCCGCGGGGGACAGGTCTTTATCGTTACGGACAAGGTGAGCAATATCGAGGACCTGCTGGCATCGTTCGCCAATGCGGTGCCGGAGGCGCGCTTCCGCCATGCGCACGGACAGATGGAAGGGCATGAACTGGAGCAGGTGATGATTGACTTCCTGCAGCGGAAGTTCGACGTGCTCGTCACGACCAAGATCGTCGAATCGGGTGTCGATATCCCGAGCGTCAACACCATCATCATCAACCGGGCGGATAAGTTCGGTCTGGCCGAACTGTATCAGCTGCGCGGACGCGTCGGCCGTTCCAACCAGCAGGCATTCGCATACCTGCTCGTCCCGCCGATCAATCTGCTGCCGAAACAGACCCTCCGCCGTCTGCAGGCGATCGAAGAGTTCACGGAACTCGGTTCCGGTCTCAACCTGGCGATGCGGGACCTTGAGATCCGCGGCGCGGGGAACATGCTCGGCGGCGAGCAGAGCGGCTTCATCATGGAGATGGGCTTCGAGATGTACACGAAGATCCTGGAGGATGCAGTGGCGGAGCTGAAGGAGCAGGAGTTCGCCGATGTCTTTGCATCAGCTGTCGAGTCCAAACCGAGGTTGATCGAAACGCAGGTGGATGCGGACATCGAAGCGTACATCCCCGAATTCTATGTGGAGAGCGATACGGAGCGGCTCGATATCTATCGGCGTCTCTATGCCGCATCCACGGAGAAAGCGGTGGACGAACTGAAGGCGGAACTCATCGACCGGTTCGGCGCAGGAATGGAAGAGGTGGACGATCTCTTCGCTCTTGCGAATCTCCGCGTGCTCGGTTCACGTTCCAACATCCGCAAGATCGAGCTCAATAAACGGACCATCCGGCTCTTCCTGCCGCTGGAGGATGACAAACAGTTCTATGAGAACGGCATCTTCACGGCGATGATGGCGAACGTCTCTGCGATCACAACGCCGGCCGTTCAGCTCAAACAGGAGGGACGCAATCTCTTCCTGCAGGCGTTCCTGAAGAATGCCGAAGGAAGCGGACGCATCGCCGAAGCCGTTGCGCTGATCGAAACGATCGCCTCCTAAGGACATTGATGAATTATTCCATCTTCCGAGTTTCACTTTTCACTTTTGACTTTCACTTTTGACTTTTAACTTTTCACTTCCATCAACCTCTCCCTGAAGTATGCATTCCTCTCCCTCTAGTGACCTT
>JAVBYA010000335.1 GCA_030824295.1 Bacteroidota bacterium | reverse complement strand
CGCTGGCACGGAAGAGATATGCTCCGCCGGTGATGTCCACCGTGAGCTGTTCGAAGGTCGCACTGCTCATCTGAGAGGCTACAAAACGGTTCCAGATGAGCTGATAGAGCGCGTAGAGGTCCTTGTCCAGGTGTTTCTTGACGTACTTCGGAGTGAATTTGATCGAGGTCGGACGGATGGCTTCGTGCGCATCCTGAGACGATTTCCCCTTCTTGTATTCCCTTTTCTCTTTCGGGAGATATTCTGTACCGTAGTTCGAGTAGATGTGTTCGCGAACGGCACTGACCGCCTCTTCGCTCAACCGGGTCGAATCGGTACGCATATAGGTGATGAGTCCGACCGTTCCGTCGTCGCCGAGATCGATACCTTCGTAGAGTTTTTGGGCCAGCATCATCGTCCGTTTTGCGGAGAGACGCAGACGGCTTGCGGCCTCCTGCTGCAGTGTACTGGTGATGAACGGCGGGTTCGGATTGCGTTTCACTTCCTTCTTCTGCACATCCGAGATCTGATATTGCTGCTGCTTGATGGCTGTGACATGCTCATCCGAGATCAGCTGATTCCCAATGACAGGATCCTTACCGGAGATCTTCACCAACCGTGCGAAGAACGGTTCCGAGACATCGGTCTTGAACTCTGCGGTGATGGACCAGTACTCTTCCGGAACGAACTTCCGTATCTCATCCTCGCGTTCGCAGATGATGCGGAGTGCCACGGACTGCACACGGCCGGCGGAGAGTCCGTAATAGACGGTCTTCCACAGGAACGGACTGACCTTGTATCCCACCAGCCGGTCCATAGCGCGCCGTGCGCGCTGTGATTCAACAAGATTCGTATCGACCGAGCGGGGATTGCTCATCCCTTCGGCGATGCCGGACGGAGTGATCTCATGGAACAGGACGCGGTAAATATTCTTATTCTTGTCCTCCAGCACCTCCGCGATATCGGAAGCGATGGCCTCCCCTTCACGGTCCGGATCGGTTGCGATGTAAATGTTCTTCGCATCGATCGCGTAATGCTTCAGCTTGTCGACCACGACCTCTTTGCCGGCGATGACCTCATAGACGGAAGCATACTGGTTCTCCACATCCACACCCAGCTTGCTCTTCGGCAGGTTCATGATATGACCGACCGACGCCTCGACGACATAGTCCTTGCCGAGGTATTTGTTGATCGTCTTGGCTTTCGACGGTGACTCTACGATGATTAACGATTTTCCCATGTTCCCGTTCTCGGTCCCTTTTCTAATTGATTGCGTCCTTGCCGCCCAGCATCGTCCTGCTTCCCGTATTGAACGAGTCGTCATTCTCTGCCATCAGCTGTGCCACCATGGTCTTGATCTCTGCCAGGTCCACGGAGGTGTACCCGCTCATCATGACGCGGTCGATCAGTACTTCGATATCCATGTCCGTGATCAGTCCGAGTTCGCGCAGCTGTATGACGTACCCATACGCTTCGGCATTGATCACTGCCCGTTCAACATCATGCAGCATCCGGTGAGAATGCGGCGATGCCGGAGCCGTGTCCGTGATGATGTTCTCACCGTCCGAGATCTTCTCGTACAGCCAGTTGAAGGCGGTACTGATCTCCGTGGTGGAATACCCTTTCCGGGACAGTACGGTCAGATCGATATCGGTGAGCGGGATATTATTCCTCAATTCACCGATAAGATAGACCAGTATTTCCACTATCCGTTCCTGCATGCGTTCCCCTTCGTTCACTTCTTCCTGTCCAATGCGGCCACGTACCGTTCCTGCCGCCGTTCCATCTCTTTCTTCGCCTTCGGTGTCGTATCATCGTACCCCAGTGTATGCAGGATGCCGTGAACGACCAACCGGAGCATCTCATTGGTCACCGTTACACCATTCTCTCCTGCCTGACGTTTCATCTGCTTGGCATTGATATAGATCTCTGCGACCGCTTCGCCCTCCTCCATCGGGAAGGTCAGGATGTCCGTGACATAATCATGACCGAGGAACTTCTTGTTGATGGAGCGCATCATGCGGTCATTGACGATGACGAACGAGAAATGTCCGGACTTCACCCGTTCGGCGTTGCAGACGTGTGCTACGATCCGGCGGACCGCGGTACCGGGGAATGCGCGCAGACCGGCGGCAGCGGCGACATCGACAGTGATCATTTCTTCTTGGCCTTCTTCGTCCCTTCGCTGAGGGAGAGAGCGATACCGGCAAGCATCACATCGATGCTCAACACCCGGTAGTCGCCGGAGAGGATGGAACGGTCGACGTTCGCATAGAAGGTACAGCCACCTTCCTTTTCGATGACGATGGCGGAGACCTTGTCCTTGGTCTCGCCGATGAACGTCACTTCACCGACGTCGTTGCTGACAACATACCCGTTGCAGAACTGCAGTTGGAAATGTGTGTTGTGGGTGTAGGCGGAGACCAGATTCCCTTTCTTCTTGCCGATGGCAATGTTCGGATAGATCTCGAGTGCCAGCTGCCTGTTCTCATTCCGGTTCGACAGTTCGAAACGGAAATTGTTCCCCTTCAACGCTCCCTGCACGCCGAGCACTTTGCCGATCTTCGTGATATCGGATCTGGTGAATGTCGATTTCATACGGAATATCCCTCAAACAGAAAAACCCCGTACTCGTCTGCCGGGGTTCGATGTCTCACGGTATTATGGAGGTTGAGATCGTTCAAATGAGCATCAGGTCTGTACAAATATAGAGAGAGGTGGGTATGCAAGTCAAGTTTTTCATTGTTACCAGGTCCGTTCTTCCCCTTCCGCCGCTGCGGAACAGCCGAAGGTATACCCCTTGCGGCGCATCTCTTCACGGCATTCTCCGAGGATAGCATCGATCTGATCGTCCGTCCTGTTCGGTTCGTGGTGGAAGAGGATGCACTCTTTCACCTGTGCTTCCGCCGCCAATGCCAGTGTGAACAGATAGTGGGAATGTCCCCACCCTACTTTATCGGCATACTCGTCCGGCGTGTACGTTGCATCATGGATGAAGACATCTGCACCGCGGGCGAACTCCACGATGCGTCGGTTCGGATCGCCGGGTGTATCGAAGAACTTCCGCATCACGGAAGGCTCGAAATTGGTCAATGCGGCAGCGGCGTTCCGGTCGAACGGTTCATTGTCGCTCACGTACACAAAGGACTTGCCGGCATGGTCGATGCGGTATGCAACGGTGAAACCGGGATGATTGACATAGATGGTGCGGACGCGGGCGTCGCCGATGAAGAATTCCTCTTCACCGATGCTTTTGAAGTGCAATTTCGCCTTCAGCTCGTTGAGCTGGATCGGGAAATAGATCTTCTTCATCTGATCGGCAATGATAGCCTCAAGATCGATCTCCTCTCGGTCCGTACCGACGACCGTGATCTCGTTCCCGGCCACAAAGGAAGGTTTGAAGAACGGGAAGCCCTGGATATGGTCCCAATGCGGATGTGTGATCAGGATGTGCGTGTTGACGGTTTCGCCGTTCGCCAGAAGGCTGTCTCCGAGATTACGGATCCCGGTACCGGCATCGAGGATGATGAGACTACCGTCATCCAGTCGAAGCTCCAGG
>JAVBYA010000233.1 GCA_030824295.1 Bacteroidota bacterium | reverse complement strand
TGGAACTGGTGCTGAATTCCGAGATCGAAGGGACGATCGACTCACGGTTCAAGAATGGCCGAAAGATCAAATCCGTGCAGCGCATTGGACGTTCAGTCTCGATCAGATGAACGACCGATCTTCACGTCATAATGGAACGTCCGTCAAACAATACCATCGACTGTTGGCTCGCTTGAGAATATACTACCGAAAGGAACGATCATGATCCGTTCAATCCTGACATTCTTCATAATACTGTTCATTGTGTTCGCTCCGCTCTCAGCTCAAAAGGCGGTCGAGCGGGACCAACACTCCGCGCCGGTCGATCAAACGGATGTCCGTTCATTGATGATGGATGCGAATGCCATCCGCACCGTCGTCTATAATACAGGTTCCATCAGCGGTCCCGGCGTGATGGCGAATGTGATGGACCTGGTGTGGCATGGACTCGGATATGGATATGAATTCGGATTCGTCGCCGGTGCGCTGGTCCCCTCCGCGCTGAATCCGGTCGACAGCATCAGATTCATCGTGGATGGGTTCGGGGCATCCAACCGCTCCACGGCGGACGGTGATTTTGCACCGGACGGTGTCACCAAATGGGGCTGGCTCCCGACACCGCGGTATTCCAATCCCGCGACGAAAGGGATCGCGAACAACCGCGATCCTTCCACCTGGCCTGCGGCGTGGAGCGGATGGAACGGAAAGAACGGTGATGCCATCGCCGACCTCGAACTTCTCTACGAGATGAACGATTCCACCGATGCTGAATTCCCGTACTATCCCTTCCCCGCTGATACGATGCGCAGGGGATTGGGGCTCACCTCCGAAACCCGCTACTATCAATTTGCTCACCCGAACCTCGAGGATATTCTCTTCACGTTCATGTCGGTGAAGAATGTCAGTCCGAAACCGCTCACCAAGATGGTCGTCGGCGTTCTGGGGGACCCGCATATCGGCGGCGCGAACAATTATCTGGATGATGCGCAGGACTTCGATCATACACGCGGGATGTTCTACTCCTGGGACCCGGACAAAATGAGCGACATTCCGTCGCTTGCCCCCGGATACTTTGCCTATCGGTATATGGCCACACCCGAGGATAACGGTGTCACGTCTGCATCAGCACTCCCGTGGGGAGGATACTTCCGTCCGAAGAACGACACATTGATGTACAGCAGACTTTCCGAAGGTGTATTCAATGATTTTGCTTTGTTTTCCAAGGATTCGAACAGTCTCGGCGATTACATTCTGATCATGGGAAGCGGGTTCTTTTCATTGGCCCCCGGCGAATCCCAGACGCTCGGCACGGCATATCTCTTCGCTACAGACCTTGCTTCACTGAATGAACGGGCGGACCTCGTCGACCGGGAATACATCATCCGCTTCCGTTCAGTATCCCACGATGTTGCGATCACCTCACCGGTTCCCGGCTCATCCACCAATGCTGGGACCGTGCAGATACAGTGGACCGATACGGCGCTGGATAACGATACGACCATTGCGCTCTACTACAGCAACACGGTCAACGAACAGTGGAAGCCGATCGCGCAGCATGTTCCGAACAACGGCAGCTATACCTGGAACATCGCTGCACTGCCGGACGGGATCTTCTACAAAGTGCACATCATCAAAGAGAAGAACGGTCAGCTGTCGTACGATTCGACCGGCGGATATTTCACCGTGAACCATCCCGGCGATGCCGCTCCGGAGGGAGCGTTGCTCACACCGAAGAACCTGCTGCAATTATCCGGCACTGTTCCGGTCACCTGGATCGCCGGCGATGCGGACGGGGATCCGGTGAGCGTCTCTCTGCAGTTCAGCAGTGACAATGGAGCGAACTATTCCATCATTGCATCCCCGGGCAATTCTGGAAATTTCCTCTTCAATACCAGAACGGTCGTGAACACGTCTCTCGGCCGGTTGAAACTGACATTCACCGCGAACGGGAAGAGCACCGAGATCATAACAAACACCTTCCGCATCGGCAATTTCTACACGGCGGTCACCGATACGGCCTCGCTCAAACATACGGCCGGCATCGCCACCGGCTCGGTCATCCCCGGCATCATCGACAGCAGTGCGGTAACGGGACATTCGTACCGCATCACCTTCGATTCTTCGAACGGCGGGCTCACCTATACGCTGCACGATCTCACCTCCGCGCAATCGGTCCTGACCAACGCACCGCTCACGGCGAACAACGGCACCGGCACGCTGGTGCACGGCATGCGCGTCTGGTTCGAGAACCATCCGCTCCAGATCGATACCGGTAAGAGCCGCTTCGTCAGTACCCCGGCGAACATCAAGCGTCTCGTTTCAGGGACGTTCTCGGCGATGCCGAAGCGACCGATGCCGGTCGATCTGTTTATCCAGTTCGGTTCGCTCGACACGAACAGCGCCGGGGCATACGTCACACCGCTCGATTCGTTCCCTTCCACCATCAACAGTTCGTTGATGGTGAAGGTACCGTTCAGCATCACCGATCTGACCAATGGGACGAAGTTCACGGCGCGGATCCAGGAATTGTCGTCACTCCCCTATTATTCACGGAAAACAGCACGCTGGGACCTTGGCGAGCGGATCGTCATCATTTCCCCGCCGACGACGACTGCGATCCACGCAGTGGTCGAGATCAATAAGACCGACTATCTCAAGCCGGAAGGATTATCCGGCGGAGAACAGTTCCACATCATCACCCAAAAGCCGTTCACCCCGGCCGATGTGTTCGAGTTCACGGCAGATGTGAAGTACGGGAAACCGACCGGAGCGCAGCAGGGACCGCAGGTCCCGACGGAATTCCGACTGGAGCAGAACTTCCCGAATCCGTTCAATCCCGAAACGACCGTCCGGTTCTCGGTGCCGTACCGCAGCATGACCTCGGTGACAGTGTATGATGCGGTGGGACGCGAAGTAGCGGTGCTGGTGAATGAAGAATTATCTCAAGGGAATTACGCCGTCCAATGGAACGGTATGGACCGGTTCGGACAGCAGTCCGCCAGCGGCATCTATTTCTATCGGATGCGGTCCGGGGCGTTCGTTTCAACGAAGAAAATGCTGCTGTTGAGATAGACTTGTCATCACGAATGCCACATCACTGCAATTGACGGCACTGGTCAACCGGCAGCATTGTTGAAGATCAAACTTCGGAGCACCGATCATGCGAGTCATTCTTCTCCTCCTATTCACCGGATCTTTCGCACTCGCACAAGGGGAATATCTCCGGCATGGTGAGAGCGGGATCGTTCTGAGCCGAGTGATATCGCAGAACCATGCTGGAATCCAGCGCGGTGTGAGTATCGGTGCCTCGTTCTACGGCAGAGTGGATGTTGCGATGACGCAGGATGACCGGCATACCTTGTTCGACGATGTGAACGGGTATTCTTTGACCTTCCATCTGTTCAAGCAAACATTCGATGAACAGGATCAGGTCCCGTTCTCTTTAGCGCTTTCGGCGTCGCATACAGATGCAGATATCCGGACGTATTCCTTCATCCCGTATTCCACAATCCGATTCAGCGGCAGTACCGATCTCATTCTGCATGCCGGCGTCGCGGCATCGCGCCAGGTG
>JAVBYA010000187.1 GCA_030824295.1 Bacteroidota bacterium | reverse complement strand
TATTCCGCTACATTTTCCTCACGAACGGAAGCGCGCGTTCACGAAAAGTATCTAAAATCTACTGCCGGCAAACGGTATCTAACATCGATCCTATCTATGCAACAGCCTTCTAACCTGCCTGCCTGACCGACGTCAGGCGGTCAGGCGGGGCTGTGGGTTGCAAGTTCGATTCTTGCCGGGATCACGATACATTCGATCATTCTTTCTATGAATGGCAAAAAAAATGCCCCTGGTGCTCAGGGGCATTACTGTTTATACCGGGAATGTTTTGCACCGATTCGGTACGGGCGGACGTATGCTGCGTTCAGTCAATGATGGCCCGCTGCACAGTCCGGACAGATACCATGCGAGATATCGGTATTGGAGTTCTCCTGGATGAATTCCTCCAGCACCACCCACTCGCCGCTGTCGTCACGGATCTTCTTGCACCGGGTGCACATCGGCAGCAGACCCCGCAGCGTTTTCACCTGTTTGAACATCTCCTGCAGTTCACTGATGAGCCGTTCTTTCTCGATCTCTGCCAGCTTCCGTTCGATGGAGTATTGGATCACCCGCACCATCAGCTTGCCGTCCGTCTGTCCTTTGATAAGATAATCCTGCGCCCCGCGCTGGATCGATTCCATACCGACCGAAGCATCATCCAGACCGGTCAGGATCACCACCGGAACCGTATTGAATGATTCGATCAGCGAGATCGCACTGTTCTTGTTCTGACCGTCCGGAAGCGAGAGATCCAGAAGGACCACATCCGGCACAACGGCCGAAAGATGCTCGCGCGCATGCTGCAGGGTGGCCGTGTGGGTCAATTCATGCCTGAATCCTTCTTCACTGCGCAGCATCTCCATCACCAGCCGTGCATCGCCCGGATTGTCCTCCACCAGCAGGATTTTGATCGTTCGACGGATCATGACTTTTTCTTCGGCGGATACTTCACCAGCGTGAGCCAGAAGTTCTCAAGATTCCTGATGACCGTGATGAACTCATTCAGGTCGACAGGTTTTGTCAGATACGCACTGGCATGCAGGTCGTAACTCTTCAGGATATCTTTCTCATCGTTCGATGTCGTCAGAACGATCACCGGGATCCTTTTCAAGTCAGGGTCGCTCTTGACCTCTTCGAGCACATCCAATCCTCTCTTCCGGGGGAGGTTGAGGTCGAGCAGGATAAGATCCGGGAATTCGGTGACGGGATCTTTGAGGATGGTGATCGCTTCCACCCCGTCCTTTGCGACAACAAGCGTATTGGCGACCTTCCCATCCTTGAACACTTCTTTGATCAGACGGGAATCGCCCGGATTGTCCTCCACAAGAAGGATGGTGATCGGTTCTGCTTTCTGTACCTCATTCATGATGCCGTTGCTTTCAATTGGTTGGAGATCGTAAAATGGAACGTCGTTCCCTGTCCCGGCTGGGATTCGACCCAGATGGTACCATGATGCCGTTCCACGATGTTCTTGCAGATGGAAAGACCGATACCTGTCCCCGGATATTCGGACTGTGAGTGAAGACGCTGGAATACGATGAAGATCTTTTCAAAGTACTCGGGGTCGATCCCGATGCCGTTATCCTTCACGGAGAAGACCCAGTGCGCCTCTTCGTTCCGGACCTTCACGGAGATGACGGGCAGGCGGCCGTTCCGGAACTTGATCGCATTGCCGATGAGGTTCTGGAACAACTGCAGGAGAAGTTCGGAATGTCCGATCACCGTCGGCAGAGGTTCACAGTCAATGACCGTTCCTGTCTCCTGGATGCTCATCTGCAGATTCAGGCGGACATTCGTCATCACATCGTTGCAGTTCACAGGATGCAGCGGTGAATTGTCCCGTGACGCACGGGAATAGACGAGGAAGGACTGTATCATCTTCTGCATGCGGTTCGCACCGTCCACAGCAAAACCGATGAAGTCATTCGCATCCTGGTCCAGTTTATCTTTATACCGCCGCTCCAGCAATTGGGTGTAACTGGAGATCATCCGCAGCGGTTCCTGCAGATCGTGCGATGCAATGTACGCGAATTGTTCCAGCTCGACGTTCGACCGTTTCAGGTCGATGGCCGCTTTCTCCAACTGCTCGACGTTCTTCTTCCGTTCGGTGATATCCTCGAATACCGTAGCAAAATACCCTTGTTCCGGCGAGAAGACGCTGATGTGGAAATGACGTTCCAACGGCGGGAAGTACGTCTCGAAGGAGAAAGGGATCCTGCTGAATGCCACCCGCGCAAACTCCTCGAAGTACGGCGGTGCGCCGGTACCGTAGAGTTCGCTCGCCAACAGTCCGCACGCTCTGCTCCTGGCAAGTCCGGTGTGGTGTTCATAGGCAGGGTTGATATCCAGGATCCGGTAATCAACCGCCGTTTCCCCCTGATAGATGATCTCATGCAGTGCAACCCCCTCCGTCATATTCTCGAAGAGTGCTTTGAACTTATCCGATGTTGCCTGCAGGGATTCCTCTGCTTTCTTCCGGTCGGTGATATCGATGCAATGACCGATGTAGCCGACAAAGATGTTCTTGCTGTCATACCGCGGACTCCCTTCATCAAGGATCCACCGGTATTCACCGTCATGACGCCGCAGACGGTATTCCATACAGAAGTTCTCCCGGCGCTCGAATGCCTCAAGATATATTGCCACACACCGCCGTACATCGTCGGGATACACACCTTCGACCCATCCGTTCCCCCGCTCCTGCTCCATGGTGCGTCCGGTGAATTCAAGCCAGACACGGTTGAAATATGTGCACATCGTATCCGTGCCGGCAAGCCAGACGAGCGCTGACCCTGAATCCATCAGCGTCTTATAATTGTTCTCACTCTCCTGGAGCGCCTCGATCATTTTGATATGTTCCTGCAGCGGCGTTACGGCGGGATGCTGAAGAAGGAAAATGAGTATGGGATACGCGATCGCCGATGTGATCAGTACGTCGGTAACCGCAACGGTGAACGGATCGGCTGTCGGAAGGAACATATGAATGATCGGCCGCAGTAGTTCACCGCCGGCAGACGCGCAGACAACGACCAACAGCAGGCGCTGTGAAGAGATATCCCTGAGGGATCGAAAGAAGTTTTTCATACAGATGTTATGCGTATCAATTCACTGGTCACCAGATCGCTGCCGGTATGGATCTGTACATGTGGTGCACCGGCCGGATCTGGTCCCGCAGTATCGCAACGATGATCACGATATCGTTGGTTGAACAAATACCATTCCAAATCACAATTATGCGTTTTTCCGTCGATTTTCAATGAATTACAATTCCCGGAATGGCTAAACCCCGAAGCATGGACGATATTGGCCATGCTCCCCGGCGTTCGTGAGTACAGAGTCGGAGTCCATCTATAGAGGTGGGCACCACATCTCAGTGCATCAGCACCCTCTGTTGCGCTGTATCACACCGTGGAGCACTCCCTCGATCCTGCAAATACACCTTTTTTGGAAAGATTTGCGCATATCGGACCGGCAGCGTCAATGCGCAGCACTGTTCGGAATAAAATAACGCAGAGGGAGTTTCGAGTCTGAATTTTTTTTCTATATTTCACACGGGGGATTCGGTGCATAGTACCGGA
>JAVBYA010000268.1 GCA_030824295.1 Bacteroidota bacterium | reverse complement strand
CAGCGCGGCAGTCCGCTCAGATAGAGATCGAAAAGCAGAAAAAAGCGGATGCCGCTGCGAAGCCGGCGCCGAAGAAACTGAAATGGAAGGAAGAGAAAGAACTGGAGACCATCGAGCAGGATATCCTCACTGCTGAAGAAGCGGTGCACAAACTGGAAGCGCTCTTCGCCTCATCCGAATTCTACGAGAAGCACGGGAACGAGATCGACCGGCTCACGGCTGATCTTAATGCAGGAAAGTCCAAGGTGGAACAGCTCTATGCTCGCTGGACTGAATTGGAACGGATGAAAAAAGGTGAGTAGTTCGAAGAAAAAAACCGGAAACACATAGAAACATAGGAAACATAGAAGCCACCAACTATGTGCTCTATGTGCCTATGTGTTTCGGTTTTTTATTTTATTCTTTTCACGACCACGATCGTTTGGTCGTCCGAATACTTCCCTTTGGTGCTGTGGATCTGCACATCTTCCACGATCAGCCGGGCGATGTTCTGCGCTTTCTCATTCCTCAGCTCGTTCAGCTTCGACGCCAGCCGCTTCTCGGAATACTGGATGCCGAGATTGTCCATCGCTTCTGAGACACCGTCCGTATAGAGCAGCATGATATCCCCCTTCGCCAGCATGATCCCTTCGCTCCGGTATAATTGATTCGGGAACGGGCCGATGATGTTCCCGGTCGCTTCCAGGAATTCCGTCGTACGGGTCGCCGCACGGAAGATGATCGGGCTCGCATGACCGGCATTCACATAGACGCAGAGTCCTTTGGTATCGTTCGTCAGTTCTGCGAAGAAGAGTGTCAGGAACCGGTCATCGGTGAACGCGTGATGGACCAGATCGTTGATGTTGTGGATCAGGTTGCTGATCTTCGTCTGATAGCTCGCCCCCATCCGCAGCGCGCCGGAGACGTAGAGCGCCTGCACGGCGGCGGAGATACCCTTGCTGGCGGCATCGCCGATGACGATGCCGACGCGGTCCTTATCCTCACTGACGATATAATCGAAGAAGTCCCCTCCCACGATCCTATCCGCGATGGAGATGCCGAACATCTCGTAGTTGTGGAACTGCAGTTCATGCGCCGGCAGGATGCTCCGCTGGATCTCGCGCGCTTTGTCCAGATCTTTCTGCAGCTGCGACGTGCTCCGTTCGATCCGACGGTTCTTCACCATTGAAGAGACCGCCAGACTGATGATGTTCAGCGTCGGCGCCACATGGTCGTGCTGCACATCCGTATTGAAGGAGAGGATGTACGGATAGAGCTGCGTCCCCTTCACATTCACCAATTCACCGACGCCGGTCGCGGAATATTTCTGGATCCCTTTGCTCCGCAGGTATTCATTCGTCTCTTTCGCCACGACCGTCCGATGGACGGAGATCTGCCGGAACATCTTGTACTCATCCACTTTCAGCGTGAAGTGCGGTTTGATCTTCTCCACCTCACCCTGCTGCGCGATCACCTCGTAGGTGAACTTCGCCGCATCCAGTTTCCACACCCGTCCTCCCTTGATCTCGATCCTGTCGTTGGACACGATCTGGTGCAACACGTGCGTGAGCATCTCCTCGGTGGAGGCGAATTTCTTGCTGTCGAAACTTTCGATCGTCTTATAGAGTGAGCGCTGATTCATAGGGTCCCTTAATCCGGAGTTGATTGTCTGCAACAATATACGCAAATCTTCCGTAAAATTTTTCCGCAATTGTGACCCGGTGCATTGTATCCAATTGCGTGATTTTGTAAGTTGTCAGATCATTTTTTGCAGCACATTCCCATTCACCACACACAGGAGCTCACAGTATATGAAACAATCCCTCTACCGTTTTTTGAGCGTTGCACTCTTCATCCTTGCACTTGGACTGATCGGCTGTTCCGAAGAGGATTCCCCTGCAGCATCCACACCGACGAAGCCGACCGTTCCGCAAACGTCGTTCTCCGGACCGAACACCACATCCTCCAACGAATTCGTGCAGCAGGCGAAGTTCAGTTCGTCGTTCTTCAATGTGTACGGCGAGATGTTCCGTTCATTCGCATCCATGCCCGGTACACAGAACGGTAACGTGTGGACCTATTCCGAAACGAATGAAGGTCTCACGGTGAAGGTCACGACCACTCTCCTTGCCAACGGTTCATACACCTGGAGCATTGAGATGAACGGACTCTATACCGATGATGACACCACTATTCAGGTGGTGAATTGGAAAGCATTCGAAGGGACCTCCAGTGCGGACGGCAAGACCGGTACATGGCGGATGTATAATTATAACACCGCAACACCGATCCTCGACATGAACTGGGCGACGGATGCCGCGGGCGTGGAGACCGGAAGCATGTCGTTCTATGATAAAGGAACGAAGATCTCGCAGGTGGATATCCTGAACAACCCGAACGGCTCCGGCAGTCTGACCAGTTATGTGAAAGGCGCGACCGCTCTGTACAAGACCATGGAAGTGATGTGGAATGCCGACGGGACCGGCACCTATAAGATCTACAATGAAGCAGGTGCGATCACAGAACAGGGAACGTTCTGACCTGCCGCTCCGCACCCTTGAAAAACACGAACGCCATACATCACTGTATGGCGTTCGTCGTTTCTAGTGCCGTTTCTCATTTGTAAGTTTGCATTTGAAAAACGACGCTTCGACTCCGTCCCGACAGTCATGCTGAGCGCGCCCAATTTATTGGGCGAGTCTCCCGAAGGGACCCCTTTGGGGGAAGCATCGTCGGGACGTCGCTCAGCGTGACTGTTTAAAAACACAATTTAATGTATTGGAAACGGCACTAGACGCTCCCTCCACTCTGCCTCTGCAGCACTTCCAACATGATCCTGGCGCACGCTTCCGCATCCGAACCGGCCTCGTGATGGTCCAGCGGGATGAACAATTCGCGGCAGACATTCGCCAGATTCGCCGGTTTTATCTTCAACACTGAGCGGGACAATCTTACCGTGCAGCGGTATTCCACATCCGGCGCAGCGATGCCGTAGGTGGAGCAGCAATTCTCCAGCACTCTCCGGTCGAATCCCACATTATGCGCTACGACGAAATCAACATCGGTGAAGAACTTCTCTATCTTCGGCCAGAGTTCCTTGAAGGTCGGCTTCTTCTGAACGTCCGACAAGGAGATGTTGTGGATGTGCGTGAACTCGAAATACTCATACGGTGGTTTAATGAGGAAGGTCTTCTTTGCGGCGATCTCCCCGTCCGACACGCGGACGAGTCCGATGGAACAGGCGCTGTTGGGATACCGGTTGGCGGTCTCGAAGTCTATGGCGAGGAAATTCATGCCTGAATGTACGACATTTTCAGGGAACGCGCTTTCGATTTTTATCAACAGAAACACATGGGCACAGAGAAAACATAGTAGGCAAGATATCATCACCATAATCACTGGTGAGTTGATCAACGTATGTGTTTGTGAGTGCTTTTTATATTCGCTATTTGTGTTTTCGTGTATTTGTGGTAGTCATGTGGACGGGATAGCATCCCGTCCTTCAATTATCCTTTGCGGTTTGGCGACTTTGCGTGAGTGCTTTGGGGGGCGGGTTACATACGACTTTGAAACGGACCGACTCTGGAGAGTCGG